>NZ_LR734856.1 GCF_900010725.2 Planktothrix serta PCC 8927
CCCGCGACTTAAGTTTAACCTCGTTCACGCGCGTTAAACTTGTTGTTGAATTTGTTAATTAATGCGTTCAAGGTTGGATTCACCATTGCCTTACATCCGCTTCCCCAGTTTCTAATCTCAACCCCGCAGGACTTTCAACCTTGTTATTTATTTCGGAGTATCTTTGATTCGGGCGGGTCTTTTCACAACCCCTAATATGTTAACAGAAAACCACAGTAATTCGGTAGTTTTGTTATTTATCTTAATAAAAAGTCGTCCGAGAAGGACGAGGTTTTAAACCCATTTTTCTGGTAAAAAAAAAGGATTGTTTGATTCTGTTTAAAATGTTAAAATATAAAGATTTAAGAGAATTAAAAATTAAGCTTTATAAATTGTCCCATCGGGAAGTGTAGCCCCAGCTAAATTAACATTTGTTAAATTAACGCCCTGGAGGTTAGCACCGCGTAAACTTGCACCATAGAGGTTTGCCCCTTCTAAATTAGCCTCTGATAGATCAGCCTTCCAGAGATAAGCATTTTGCAAGTTAGCACCGCGTAAATCCGCTTTTCTCAAGGTAGCTAAATTCAAGTTCGCCCCCATCAGAGTCCCATGAGTTAAAATAGCAAAGGATAAATCGGCCCGGATTAACACCGCATCCGTCAGATTACTGCTGAGGAGGTCGGCTTCAACTAAATTGGCATCCTGTAACTTCGCCCTTTGTAAATTCCCTTGTTCTAACTGAGTTTGACTTAAATTAGCAGCCGTTAAATCAGCATCTTGTAAATTAATTCTGGTCATCAGTGCTTGGGAAAAATTCACCCCACTTAAGTCAAATCCCTGAAGATCAACTTCCGATAAATAGGCAGAACTCAGATTAATTCCTGTCATTTGGGTTTCTTTGAGAATGGCTCCACTCAGTTTAGCTTGACTCAAATTCGCCCAGTTTAAATTAGCGCGGGTTAAATTCGCACTGCGTAAATTCACACCACTTAGATTCGCACCACATAAATTAACGCCCTGCAAATTAGAAGCTCGGAGGTTAACCCCGCGTAAAATTGCCCCACTGAGTTTGACTCCACTCATCTGGGACTTAACTAAAAATGCCCCTTCTAGGTTGGCTTTTGTCAAATCAGCATCTTTTAATTGTCCTCTGCCCAACTTGACAAAACTTAAATTGCTACCATACAAAAACGCATTCGTAAAGTTAACTTCATGGAGTAAAGCCCGTGTTAAATTAGCCCGGGCCAAAGATGCTCCTGCCAAATCAATCCCAACTAAATTAACATGGCACAAATGAGCACCAATCAGGTTGACATTCTTAAAATCTCGTTCTCCAGCTAAATAACGATTTAAGAGTTCTTGAGCATTGATTGTGGACTGTACTGGCACAGGATTCATCCCCTACTTATTGGGTAAAATCGCACCTCTCATATCTGCATCTCTTAAATTGGCTCGATCCAATTTAGTATCGATCATAATCGCTTCAATCAGATTTACACCACTTAAATTTGACCAAGATAATTTTGTTCGGTAGAGTCGGGCTCGGCTCATATTGGCGCCGCGTAAAGTTGTCCAAGTCACGTTAGCCCCTCGGAGGTTAGCTTCACTCAAATTTGCTTCACTTAAATCAGCCCCAATCATTGTTACTCGTGTTAAATCCGCTTCATGAAAGTTGGCTCCAATCATCATTCCCCCACTGAGGGTGGCATTCGTTAAGTTCGCGCCTTCTAACGTGGTTTCTCGCATAATCACGTTGGTCAGGTTCGCACTTTCTAAAATCGCTCCCGTGAGATTAGCCTTCATCAAATTCGTTCGTACTAACGTAGCATGGGTTAAATTCGCGCCGACAAAATTGGCTTGGCTAAAATTGGCTTCCGTGAGGTTCGCTTCCGTCAGGTTGGCTTGAGTCAAGGTAACGTTTTTGGAAGAAGACCCCCGTAAACTCGCCCCCGTCAAATTCACCCGGTTGAACTTCGTATCACTCAAATAGCTGCCAATTAAATTGGCATCGCTCAAGTTAGCATCGGTGAGATCAACACCCATAAACTTTGTTTCTCGAAAATTCACCCCCGTTAAGTTGGCTCCCACTAAGGATGTATTTTCCAAGCTGGCCCTAGCAATAATGGATTCACTGAGGTCAATACCACTTAAATCTACTCCAACTAAGCTAACGGATCGAAACAACCGCTCCCCCTCTGTATAGCGTTTTAATAATTCATTAACCTCCATATCATTCGCCTCACGAATAGTCCCAGTATTAGGATGACACTATAGAAGAATACTCTTTCCATCATCCCAGATTACTTAGGTTTATGCACCGAACAATCTCAGGATGTTGGCGGTTGACGGTTGGCGGTTGACGGTTAGCCCGCAAGTCCAGTGGATCATTAATATTGTTTTTACTGTTTTCGGGAGTATGTAGTAATATATTCAGACCAGGAGGTGCAAATCGAGTGCTACATAAAGCTGTACAAGTCCGTCTGTATCCAACTGCATGGCAAAAAGCACGACTAGCCCAAACATTTGGATGTTCGCGCTGGTGGTGGAATTATGCCTTAAATAAATCCATTCAGGTTTATCAAGATACGGGGTCATG
>NZ_LR734857.1 GCF_900010725.2 Planktothrix serta PCC 8927
ATGGTTAAAAACCGGAAGCTATCCAAAGCAATATCTGATGTAGGTTGGGGAAAATTCGTCAACTTTATTGATTACAAGTTGAAGCAAAAAAATGGTGAACTTGTAGAAATTGATCGCTTTTTCCCTAGTTCCAAAACCTGCTCCTGTTGTGGTCATGTCTTAGATGAGTTATCTCTGGATATCAGGGAATGGGACTGTCCTAATTGCCATGCTCACCATGACCGTGACGAAAACGCTGCACTCAACATCAGGAATGAAGGGATCAGGATATTGACTGAAGGCGGAGGGAACCCCGTCTTTGCCGATGGAGGCTGTGTAAGTCCACCTGCTAGTAAAAGTAAGGGGCATCGGTCTGTGAATTCGGAAGCCTACACCGACCCGATTATGGCGGTGTAGGTAGTTCACCTGATATTTCCCGATTGGAATTGTTGCCAGCAATGCTCGACAAATCTCAAGTAATGCTCTTGGAACTGTTTGGGGCTGAATCCAGAGGCGTTTAATCGAGCCATATCGGGATTGAATTTGTCCTTAGACTGCTCAAATGCTTCTACAGTCTGCACTAATGCTTCCTCGGTTTGGGCTGAAAATAACAAACCCGTTGCGGAATCTGGATATTGTCGCAGATCTCGCACCGTTTCTAAAGCTCCCCCAGCACCGTAAGCAATTACCGGAGTTCCACAGGCTTGCGCTTCCACTAAAGCCATGCCAAAATCCTCACAGGAGGCGTAGACAAAGGCTTTAGCATCCCGCATATATTGGTCTACGACGTCATTAGGTTGCCACCCTAAGACCTGAACATTGGGTTTTGCCATCTCTTGAATTGCCTTTAATTCAGCCCCTGTACCAATCACCACTAACGGGTATCCGAGACGATTGAAAGCTTGCACCATCAAGGAGATTTTTTTATAACTGACTAAACGACAAACGGTTAAGTAAAAATCTTGTTTTTGAGGTTGAAACTCAAACCGCTCCACTTGCACTGGGGGATAAATTACCGTTGCTGGCCGACGATAACACCGCCAAATTCGTCGAGCCGTATGTTTAGAATTAGCAATAAAATAATCAACTCGGTTCGCCGAAACCACATCCCATTGCCGCAAACGATGCAACAGATAGCGCGTAAACACCCCTTGCAGCCCCTTTCCCGCTAAACTGCTGTTGAGATAGTCAAAGGTTAAATCCCAGGCGTAGCGCATGGGAGTATGGCAGTAACAGAGATGCAGTTGATGGGGACTGGTGAGAACGCCCTTGGCGACCGCATGGGAGGAGGAGAGAATGACGTCATAAGCTCGGACATCGAGTTGTTCAATGGCCAAAGGCAGTAAGGGTAAATATTTCTGTACCCCAGAACGAGCCTGGGGGAACTGTTGTAGGAATGTTGTGCCAATGGAGCGTTGATATAAATAGCTGTCAGGGTTCGTGGATTCAAAATCAATCAGCGCGTAAACATCCGCCTCAATATGGTTGAGAATTTCCTGAACAACGAGTTCTGAACCTCCTGTCGCCAGGGGTGTTAACCATTCATGAACCAGTGCGTATGTTAACGACACAGCAAACATCTAATCCAAGAGAGTGCAAGAATCAATATCCCACAACTGGGGAATTCGAGAAAGATTTTCAGATCTTGCTTTTAACTGCTAATCAGAAATTTTTTATTCGGGTTTGTCATCATCTATTTCAACTTTTTCCCTAAGATCACAATCCTTTTCCCAAAATTAGGTTATCCTATTCTAAACTATTCGGAATCATCAAAGTCATCCAGGGTGCAGGGGCAATGGGGGTGGTAATACAAGTTGACTCCGCCCTCAAATTTAGGGGTATTGGCATAATAGGGGTCTAACTTTTATTTAGACGGTTAGCCCCGAATTACGGTTCGCTGATGGGTGCTATTCTACCTTAAGTATAGGTGGCTTTCTCCTCCTTGATCAGATTGGGCATAACCCAGAGGATATTGGATTTATGCCGCCCAGCTCATTACGAGTTCATTTTCCCCTAATAGCTGTTAATAAAATACCAGTTCATGAGTCTTTTTTAAAACCCTCAATTTCACCTTGAAACTCTTGAATGATGCTAGAAGAAAAACTGTCTCCAGAATCCATTACGGATCAAGTTAACTCCCTATTTCCAGAAGTTGAAACTTGGAAAAATACAACCATTGACCTTAAAGTTTGGCACGATAAACAAAAAAATAAGTCATCCCATCCTGTGGATATTCCCGAAACCCCAATTGAACGACGAGAAATTTTTGAAGCGATCGCCGAAGCGACTCCCATTCCGATCATTATTAGTCGCTTATCTGATGGCTTAGTATTATATGCGAATGCCATGTCCAGTGCTTTATTTAATTTTTCGCTCAATCAAATCAAAACGATCAAAACTCTTGACTTTTATTCCCTTCCTTTAGATCGACAAAAATTAATTGAAAAAATCCTAGCGGAAGGTTATGTTCATAACTATGAATTGCAAGTTAAAAAAACCGATGGAACTCCCCTTTGGGTAATGGGTTCTTTTCAAATTTTACTGTTTCAAGGAGAACGAGCTATTCTCTCGATTTTCCATAATATTACGGAGCGAAAAAAAGCTGAACAAGCGTTACAAGCCAGTACAGAACGTCTGTATCGTCAGAATATTGCCCTGCGGGATTTAAGTCGAGAACAAACCCGCAATTGTGATCATTTAGATGTTGCAATTCGCCAAATTACAGAAACCGCCACCGAAACTTTAGAAGTGGATCGAGTCAGTGTTTGGCTGCACAGTGGCATTCGTTATTCTCTATTAGATATAGAACAATCTTCTGAGTTAAGTCCTGCTTTTGGAGATGAAGTTTGGGTCAAACAGAATGCTTTAGAATGGATCTGTTTAGACTTGTATGAACGTCAAAGCCATCACCATTCCCTCGAAGAATCATCTATTATTGAACATCATCTTCCCCCTGGCTCTACTCGGTTTAATTCTAAACCCTCCCCTTTGGCAAACTCTAGTTTATTTCCCCTGGATTTATCAACAGAATATTTATCCTTATCTTCTGACTTTTTACCTCCCCAATTTCTACTGCATCATCTTCCCACCTCCCACAATAACCGTTTAGATGTACCGATTTGGTTAGGAGGAAAAATTATTGGGTTTATTTGTGTAGAATATCCCATTAATCAGCAGGAATGTAGTCTGGAAGATCGGACATTTATTGATTCCTTAGCGAATTTAGTTGCTTTAGCTATTGAACGGTTTGAACGGCGAAAAGCTGAACAAGCAGTAGCTCAAGTCAAGGCTGAACTTGAAATTAGAGTTAAAAAACGCACGACAGAATTACAAGAAGCTGTTCAACAATTGCGCTCTGAAATGGTAGAACGGTTAAAAGTGGAGGCTATTTTACAAACGGCTTTAGAGCAAGCTCAAACGGCTTCCCAAGCTAAAAGTACGTTTTTAGCGAATATGAGTCATGAGTTACGAACACCGTTACACGCCATTATTGGTTTTAGTGATTTATTACTCGAAGAAGTCGTAGATCTTGAAATTAATGACTTAGTACCCGATGTCCAAAAAATTCGTCAATCCGGTTCCCATTTACTGACCATGATTAATGAAATTTTGGATTTATGCAAAATTGAAGCCGGACAGATGCCTTTGGATTTAGAAACCTTTGAAATCGCCAGTTTAATTCATGAAGTCGTCACATCTTTAGAAGCGCTTACGGAACAAAATCAGAATACGGTTGAAATTTGTTGTAAAAACAATTTAGATCTGATGGAGGGCGATATTACTAAAATTCGACAAATTTTTTACAATTTGCTCAGTAATGCTTTAAAATTCACCCGAAAAGGTCAAATTACCCTAACCGTGAACCGAGAACGGAATGGAGACTTAGATTGGATTTGTTTTCAAGTTAAAGACACCGGAATTGGGATTTCCTTAGAACAACAGCAAACTTTATTTGAAGCCTTTACTCAAGCCGATAGTTCCTTCTCTCGTCAATATGGCGGTACAGGTTTAGGCTTAACCGTAACCCACCATTATTGCAAAATGATGGGAGGACAAATTAAAGTTTGTAGTCAACTGGGAGTGGGTTCTACATTTACCGTTTATCTACCGACTTCCATCTCCTTAATCTCGGAAAAATAAAGAATAACTTTAAATTCCCACGTTTTCCTCATTCAGTGTTAGCTTAAAGGGAGAGAGTATTGAGTTGATCTTGCTTAGGATGTTCCCCAAAGGAAGCACATCCCAGCCCAAGCAGCGAACCAATTCAATTGATCTCCCCTATTTAGGGAAAAGCCACCAGCAATTAATTAAAGATTAATTCAATATGTCCAGATATGACTCTCACTTACGATGTTCGTTCTGCGGTAAATCTCAAGAGCAAGTTCGCAAATTAATTGCAGGCCCCGGTGTTTATATCTGTGATGAATGCGTTGAACTGTGCAACGAAATTTTAGAAGAAGAATTTTCTGACCGAAATAAAGCGACGGCTTCCGTCGGCGGTCAGTCAGATGCGCGTTCCTCAAAACAGTCTGCAAATAAAGGATTTTCTCTGACTTCAATTCCTAAACCCATCGAAATTAAAAACTATTTAGATGATCATGTTATTGGTCAAGATGGGGCGAAGAAAGTGCTATCCGTTGCAGTTTATAACCACTATAAACGCTTAAGTGCAGAAAAGTTAAAAAGTTCTGATTCAGCCACCGATGATCCGGTAGAATTGCAAAAAGCTAATATTTTGTTAATGGGGCCAACGGGCTGTGGCAAAACCTTACTGGCTCAATCTTTAGCGAAATTATTAGATGTTCCCTTTGCCGTTGCCGATGCGACAACTTTAACGGAAGCGGGTTATGTTGGGGATGATGTCGAAAATATTTTATTGCGGTTGTTACAGGTTGCTGATTTTGATATTGAAGCCGCGCAACGGGGGATTATTTATATTGATGAAATTGATAAAATTGCCCGTAAAAGTGAGAATACCTCGATTACACGAGATGTGTCTGGAGAAGGGGTACAACAAGCGCTCTTAAAAATGTTAGAAGGAACGGTTGTTAATGTTCCTCCTCAAGGGGGAAGAAAGCATCCCTATCAAGATTTTATCCAAATTGACACCAGTAAAATTCTATTTGTTTGTGGGGGGGCTTTTGTTGGTTTAGAAAAACTAATTGAACAGCGCTTAGGTAAGAAATCCCTCGGTTTTATTCAGTCGGGAGAAAACAATAAAACGGCGGTTTCTCCCCTCCAGTCCGATGATATTTTGTATCATGTTCAACCCGAAGATTTAGTCAGATTTGGATTAATTCCCGAATTTATTGGCCGACTTCCGGTTTTAACTCGCGTTTCTCCCTTGGATGAAGGCGCTTTGATGCAAATTCTCACCGAACCTAGTAATGCTTTAGTCAAACAATATAAAAAGTTATTACGCATGGATAATGTGCGTTTAGAATTTGAACCGGAAGCACTCAGTGCTATTGCTAAAGAAGCCTTCCGTCGCAAAACAGGAGCGAGAGCATTACGCGGAATTCTGGAGGAATTAATGTTAGAAGTCATGTATGAAATTCCCTCCAGAAAAGATGTAGTTCGCTGTGTGATTACCCAAGAAATGGTAGAAAAACGTTCCACAGCAGAAGTCCTCTGGCATCCGGCTTGGCATTTACAACATGAGTCGGCATAATCCTAATTACTTATCTTTATTAACTTGCTCCTGTAAATTAAATTCTAGGGGCAAGTTTATGATTTTTATGCCCTCGGATAACAGTAAAATTACTAATCAACACTTAAGGATATGAAAAGAAGCCTCCTGATATAGCACTACGCATTACAGTTAGGACATTTCTAAATCTTGAAACCCTTTCACTTCTTACTGTTCCCTGTTCCCTGTTCCC
>NZ_LR734858.1:0-751 GCF_900010725.2 Planktothrix serta PCC 8927
ACTGAATATGCTGAATTTGGGATTTGTGAATATTGGATTATTGATCCTTTAACAGAGCAAGTTATTGTTAATTTTCTGATGAATGGAAGTTACCAGAATACTATTTTTACAGGTCAACAAAGGATTATTTCTCAGCTATTTCCTGAACTTAATTTAACCGTTGAGCAAGTTTTAATGGTAGAATAAATTAATTAAAAAATAGTTTTTTGTGCTTTGTTATACTTAATAATTAATAGAAAAGGAATGTTACAAAGTTGAGGTAAGAACATGACCCAAACCCCTGTAAAGTTAACGTTTGAGGAGTATCTAACCTACGATGACGGAACAGATAACCGTTATGAACTTGAAGATGGGGTGTTAATTCCAATGACACCTGCGAGTCCGATTCATTCTGATATTATTGAATTTCTCTACGATACTTTCAAAGCTGAGGTAAAAAGACTAGGGTTAGACCTGAAAATTAAACAGGGAGATGTCGGGGTGCGAACTAGAATAAATCGCTCCCGACAACCAGATATTGCTATTATTCAAGGGGAAGATTGGCGACGGTTACGACAGTTTAAAAAATCAGCCATTCTGGAAGTTCCGGCTTTATTAGTGGTAGAAGTTGTGAGTCCAGGGGAAGATAACGAAAACCGAGATTATGTTAAAAAGATAACTGAATATGCTGAATTTGGGATTTGTGAATATTGGATTATTGATCCTTTAACAGAGCAAGTTATTGTTAATTTTTTGATGAATGGAAGTTATC
>NZ_LR734858.1:2607-3351 GCF_900010725.2 Planktothrix serta PCC 8927
TTAGGAGGTAAGCAATTGGAAGATGCAAAGGCTTATGTGAATAATCAAAAAGAACATCATTCTTATGGGACTACAATTTTGGGTTTAGAACCAGATTATCAAGACAAGGATTAGATGCTTTAAGCTCTGAGCCGTGAAATCAATTTCCGGCTTAGAGCTTAAACCCGTTTTAACGGGTTATTTGGGGAATTTTTAACTATCTTTAGATAGTTTGAGCTTTTAGCCCGAAATTTATTTCAGGGCAACTCTCAGATTGGGAGCAGGTTAAGTTAAAAGCTCAATCTGCTCCATCCAAATATAGCCGTGAAATCAATTTCCGGCTTAGAGCTTAAACCCGTTTTAACGGGTTATTTTTTGGAATTTTTAACTATCTTTAGATAGTTTGAGCTTTTAGCCCGAAATTTATTTCAGGGTAACTCAGATTTTGAGCGGGTTAAGTTAAAAGCTCAACCTTTCCCATCCAGATAGAGCCGTGAAATCAATTTCCGGCTTAGAGCTTAAACCCGTTAAAACGGGTTATTTTGGGAATTTTTAACCATCTTTAGATGGTTTGAGCTTTTAGCCCGAAATTTATTTTAGGGTAACTCAGATTTTGAGCAGGTTAAGTTAAAAGCTAAATCTGCCCCATTTACATAGAGCCGTGAAATCAATTTCCGGCTTAGAGCTTAAACCCGTTAAAACGGGTTATTTTGGGAATTTTTAACCATCTTTAGATGGTTTGAGCTTTTAGCCCGAAATTTATTT
>NZ_LR734859.1 GCF_900010725.2 Planktothrix serta PCC 8927
CAATTTATTTAAAAATTTGATTAATCAGAAACCGGGTTTCTTCGGGTTAGGGATGGTGCGTGCGCTACGCTTACTCACCCTACGGGTTGAGGAAGCGAGCGCACTCAAGTCAAAAATACCGAAGGTATTCTACTTATTCCCTCGATTAACTTTGAGTCACAACTTCTTTTTCCTTAGCTAAAAACTTCTCTAATTCTGTTAACGCATCTGCATCCATTTTTGTTTGCATCGGACAGAATTTCGGCCCACACATCGAACAGAATTCAGCCGTTTTGTAGATATCCGCCGGAAGGGTTTCATCGTGATATTCTTTCGCCCGTTCTGGGTCTAAGGATAACTCAAATTGACGATTCCAATCAAAATTATACCGGGCTTCTGATAACTGATCATCACGGTCACGGGCTCCAATGCGATGACGAGCAATATCCGCAGCATGGGCGGCAATTTTATAGGCAATTAACCCATTTCTGACGTCTTCTGCATTGGGTAAACCTAGGTGTTCTTTGGGTGTGACATAACATAACATTGCTGTGCCGTGCCAACCCGCGATCGCCGCCCCAATGGCAGAAGTAATATGATCATAACCGGGGGCAATATCTGTTACTAACGGCCCTAAAACATAGAAGGGAGCTTCTGAACATTCCTCCATCTGTTTTTTAACATTAAATTCAATTTGATCCATCGGAACGTGACCAGGGCCTTCTACCATCACTTGTACATCATGTTCCCAGGCGCGACGAGTTAATTGTCCGAGGGTTTTCAATTCCGCCAGTTGAGCATCATCGGAGGCA
Source organism: Planktothrix serta PCC 8927 (assembly GCF_900010725.2). Classification (NCBI taxonomy): domain Bacteria; kingdom Bacillati; phylum Cyanobacteriota; class Cyanophyceae; order Oscillatoriales; family Microcoleaceae; genus Planktothrix; species Planktothrix serta. The sequence continues at coordinate 792 of NZ_LR734859.1, forward strand.
TCATGGGTACAACCGGGGCGTAAAGAATCCCCTAAACTAAAAGAAACATCGTATTTTTTGAAGATTTCAATAATATCGTCAAAGTGGGTATAAAGGGGATTTTGCTTGTGATGATGGAGCATCCAACGGGCAATAATTCCACCCCCACGAGACACAATTCCAGTAATTCGACTTCTAACTAAGGGCAGATGTTCGATTAATAAACCTGCATGAATCGTCATATAATCCACACCCTGTTGGGCGTGTTTTTCAATCACATGAAGAAAATCATCGGGGGTGAGACTTTCAATTTTGCCGTGAACACTTTCTAAAACTTGATAAATGGGAACAGTACCAATGGGAACCGGAGAAGCTTTAATAATAGCAGTCCGAATGGTATCTAAATTCCCGCCTCCGGTGGATAAATCCATCACCGTATCTGCGCCATATTTAACGGCTAAATTCAGTTTAGCTACTTCTTCTTCTAAATTAGAAGAATTGGGAGAAGCCCCAATATTAGCATTGACTTTACATTTAGAGGCAATTCCAATCGCCATCGGTTCCAAATTCGGATGATTAATATTAGCAGGAATAATCATCCGTCCCCGTGCGACTTCTTCTCGAATTAACTCAGCCGGAAGGTTTTCCCGTTGAGCAACATAGTTCATTTCTTCGGTAATAACACCTTGACGGGCGTAGTGCATTTGAGAAACGTTGCTCTGTCCATGCCGTTTGGCGATCCATTCTGTCCGCATATTGAATTTCCTCTTATTAACAGCTTCCCTCCGCCGGTACTAACCGGACTCAGGTTCCAAGGGTGTCTTTTCTCAGCCTGAACTTAGCAGGCACCCCTAGCTTATTAGTTGAAGATGGTATCATAATTTCTGTTAACTGAGTACAATTTAATCAAATCTTTGCAAAGATCAGGATAATTCGGGGTGTAATTATACTTAAATCAATCAGATTTTCTGAACAAATACCATAGGGGCGATGCCTGTATCGTCCCTACAAAGTCTATGATTAGATTGAATTGGGGTTAATGCTCAGGGGTTAAAAAGTTGAAGGATGAAAATTGCAACACCTAAAACCTAACATCCTACTCCCCTTAATTAAAATCACCTTGACATTGAGTGAGAATTCGAGCATCATTTTCACTAACATTCGGAAGGCGATGAAACCCTTCTAAAACAATATTATTTTTTTCTGTTCCTTGACCTCCGGCTTTGGCAACAACAGCAGTATTATTAAAACCAATCCGATAGGAATAAGCTTCTTGACTGTAACTTTCAATGATGTTTAAATTAAGCTGATTTCCTTCGGGAACCGCAGTAAAACAGTCAAAAGACGAGCGCGGCATATAAAACGCCCCAGTTACCTGACCTTGCTTAACTTCAAACACCATGTAAGATTGTCCAATTTGTTCCGGTTGAGGAGATTGACCATAGAGGTACACCCCATCTTCGAGAAAATGATGTTGGACAGAAGCAGTTTCTAAAGCGGTATTGTTAGGATTTTGTGAAATGTTTTGTGCGTGTGCAAAGGGAATTTCCCCTAAACCCACGATCACACTTAAGGCTAAAGTATTAACAAGGGGGGAAAGTTTGGTGAATGCCTTGTAAAACCGACCCCAGAATGAAACAGAATTGAGCAGTTGATCAAGCATTTTTTGAATCTCCTGCGAAAGGCATTGACAACCGAGTATTTAGCTACAGCATAAATTCACTAGATTTCGGTAAGGTTTGTTGCTAATTCCAACATACAATATTTGCCGAAAGCGGACATCACCCTTTCGATTAACTGAGATAGCAAATTCAGCAAACTCGATCAAAGCGTTTCAATAGTACGCCCAGACAGGTATGATGACGTTACGGAGCAACTAAGGGAACGCAAAATTAAAATGCGAATTCTATTTGTCGCCGCAGAAGCGGCACCTTTAGCGAAAGTTGGCGGGATGGGAGATGTGGTCGGTGCATTGCCGCAGGTATTGCGTGCAATGGGACACGATGTTCGCATCTTTATGCCCTATTATGGCTTCCTCCCTGATAAGATCAAAATCCCGAAAGATCCGATCTGGTGGGGAAATGCCATGTACCAGCGTTTCGCTGTCTTTGAAACGGTATTTCCAAAAACTGATGTGCCATTATATTTATTTGGACATCCATCCTTTATGCCTCGTCGTGTGTACTACGGAGAGGATGAAGAATGGCGGTTCACTTTATTTTCCAGTGGCGCGGCTGAATTTGCGTGGAATTATTGGAAACCCCATATTATTCATTGCCACGACTGGCATACTGGCATGATTCCCGTCTGGATGCACGAAACGCCGGATATTGCTACAGTCTTCACTATTCATAATTTAGCGTATCAAGGGCCTTGGCGTTGGTATTTGGAACGGATTACTTGGTGTCCTTGGTATATGCAGGGTCACAATACAATGGCGGCGGCGGTACAAGCTGCTGATGTCGTGACGACCGTTTCACCCACTTACGCCCAACAAATTCAAACCGCAGCCTATGGGGAAAATTTAGAAGGGCTGCTATCATACATTAGTGGCAAAATGTCGGGAATTTTAAATGGAATTGATACGAATTCCTATAACCCGGCTACTGACCCTTATATTCCTGAACGGTTTACTGCTGATAGTTTGGAAAATCGCCGCGTCAATAAAGTTGCAATTCAAGAAGAAGTCGGATTAGAAGTGAATTCTAATACTTTCTTAATGGGAATGGTAACACGATTGGTCGAACAGAAAGGGATTGATCTGGTAATTCAAATTATGGATCAATTCTTATCTTATAGCGATTGTCAATTGATTGTTTTGGGAACAGGCGATCGCTATTATGAAACCCAATTATGGCACATGGCATCGCGTTATCCGGGTCGGATGACGACACAATTATTGTTTAATGATGCCTTATCTCGGCGGATTTATGCGGGTTGTGATGCGTTTGTGATGCCGAGTCGGTTTGAACCTTGCGGCATTAGTCAAATGTTGTCAATGCGTTACGGTTGTGTTCCCATTGTTCGACGCACTGGGGGTTTAGTCGATACGGTATCCTATAATGATCCGATTAATTATCAGGGAACTGGATACTGTTTTGATCGCTATGAACCTTTAGATTTTTATACCTCAATGGTTCGAGCTTCTGAAGCTTTCCGGTTTAAAGATCAATGGCGAGAACTGCAACGTCGGGGTATGAGTGAAAACTTTAGTTGGGAAAATTCTGCTAAAGAATATATTCAACTCTACAGCAGAGTAATGGATAGTTATGGGGGTGTTCCTTCTGAACAGGAAGCGGCTCCACCTCCACAACCAAGTTCTAGTGTTGTTGTTTAAAAGTTCATCTAAGAAACCAGGTTTATATCGATTAGAGACCTGGTTTCTCTATTCGTTTTTGATAAATTTAAGCAAATAAATCTAACGGAAAATGTCCGTATACTCCATTAATTCCGTTTTCTTCAGTTGATTGAAATGAAATTAACACTCCTCGATATTTATCTAAATAGGGGCTAATATAAAAGGTTTGACTGCGACCATTGAATTTTAAATAAACTGATCCTTCAACAGGATCTAAAGCATTTTCTTCAACGTTCATAGAATATTGAAAAGCTTTTAAATATTCGGTTAATGCTGTTAATGCTTGTTCCCTAGAATCTGCACAAATTCCAATCATTTGATATTCAGATTCACGAGTTAGCAATAATAAAGCCGTTTGAATTTTAACTTTTTCTTCCTCGGAAATACTCGGAATCGTATCCGTACAAATAAAGCCTTTTAAAATCCCTTCAGCATCTTGAATTGTTAATGACATTGATTTTAATAAAATCCTAATACAACAAAAGTGTAGGGTGCGTAAGCGATCAGCGCACGCACCAATAGCAATCACAGCGATCAGCACACGCACCAATAGCAATCACAGCGATCAGCACACGCACCAATA
>NZ_LR734860.1:0-5593 GCF_900010725.2 Planktothrix serta PCC 8927
TCTCCGGGTACAGGAGTTGAGGACAAAGCCGGGGGCTCGGTGGAGGGTTGATCAGTTTTGCAAATATTAGCTAAAGCCATTACACCCCCTGCTGTGTGGCTAACGGTCACGACTCCAGCATAACTAGGGAGTCCGTCTTGTTTGGCCGATGCCGTCATCAACACGGTTTCTGCATATTGACCTTCAGTATTAACACTATAGCGATATTCTCCGGTGTCTAAACTCGCATTCAGAGACAACCCTTCAATGGAATTCGCAAACTGACCATTAGCTTGATAATAAGCTTGTTGTCCGGTGGTCATGGCTTGCATTGCAAATTCGGCTTTATCGCTTTCATCAAATTTGGGTAAGGACAAATTGAGAGAACAACTCGTTAACAGGATAGGAGCAACGAGGAGAACTCCCGAAACCCATTTTCTCAAAAACTTATCCATATTATTATCTAAGCTATAATCAGGTGTATAACGTTTGTTATTACCATCTACAGAAGCAAGCCAGAGGATTCCTGAAATGCGGATAAGGAGAACGAAATTCTGGTTTTATTAGGGAAGGGAATCAGAATTAAATAGATATTAAGGAACATTTAACCATTTATGAACTTGCACCGATAACCGATAGTGAGGGAATTGTTTTAATAGGTCTAAAACTAAAGGGAAAGTGCGATCGCGTTGAGTCCATTCCGGTTGTAAAAATACGGGAATTTGATGGTAAAGCTCTAAATATTCAGCATAAAATTCTAATTCTGTTCCGGTTTCAATTACTAATTTAATTTCATTTGCTCGTTTCCACATTAACGGAACAACGGGATATTTCGGACTAACATGATGTTTCGGACTTAACGTGATCCAAGCGGAATTAGGAATATCTTGCCAAAAGCAACCCGATGTTTCAATAGAAACGGTTCTTCCCGTCGTTTCAATGGTTTTAATTAACGCTGGAAGTTGAGAATATATAAACGGTTCTCCCCCAGAAATTACGACTCTAGGCGATCGCAATTCTGCGATTAACGAATCAAAAGATCGGACTTGACGGGGTAAATTCATCCCCCCATCGGCATAACCCGTATCACACCAAGGACAACCCACCGGACAACCCGCCAAGCGAATAAAATCTACTGGGGTTCCGACCCAATACCCTTCCCCTTGAATTGTACATTGAAACGTTTCATGAACTGGAATTTCAAACATTAAAATTTTACTAATTTACCCTCCACTAATTTTAGCTTTATAGCCTAATTTTATCAGAATTTCTAGCAATTTTTGACGGTGTTCTCCTTGAATTTCAATGGTATTATCTTTCACCGTTCCTCCCGCCCCGCATTGAGTTTTCAACTGTTTAACTAACCCTTCCAAAGTTTCCGGTTTAGTTTGAAATCCACTAATTACCGTCACCGTTTTACCCTTGCGTCCTGAACGAGTCGCTTGAACTTTCAAATTGTGTTGATTCGGGGGAAGTTCAGGAACCGAACTTGGAGAACGTTCTAAAGCCGCCGAGTTTGTTGATTCTCCAAATTCCGAATAAACCACCCGGTTTCTTTCTGTAGGATTAGGATTTTGATCGTGACGTTTTGATGTCGCCATAAGCTCGATAAAAATAAGAGTTTAGCCTTGAGAAAAAGGGAAAAACTGCCCAATCGTTTTTGCCCTTTCCTTGGAAATCATTAATGGTTAATAGCGGTGAGATTCTGGGGAGATTCCCATAAAATTGCCCCTTGCTGTTTCAGGGTACTAACTAAATCCAAAGCCAGATTAATGGCATCTGTAAAATTAGCATTTTCAACCATAGCATCCGTGAGGTTAACATCTTTTAAATTCACCCCTTTGAGATTGCTATGACTCAAATTAGCTTCCACGAAATCCGCTTTTAATAACGTGGCTCGACTCAAATCAGCATAACTCAAATTGGCCAAGGATAAAGTCGCCCCACTCAAGTCCGCCCCACTCAAGTCCGCCCCACTCAAGTCCGCCCCCGTTAAATCAGCCCGTGTCAAGTCAGCCCCACTGAGGTTAGCCCCACTTAAATTGGCACAATATAGGTTAGCACCAATCAGATTGACATTGTATAAACTCACCCCAATCAAATTAGCGCGAAAAAAGTTAGCCCGAAACAGGTTACAGCGAAACAAACTCGCCCCACTCAGGTCAGCATTATTAAAATCAGCCCGAAATAGGTCTGTATCTCGAAAATCCCGCTTTCCCGCCGCATAAGCCATCAACAGTTCTTCAGCCGTCATATTTCATCTTCTCAAGTCTAGGGTCTTCCCCCCCATTGTCACAAACCCAACGGCCAAAAATCAGAAATCAGAATTAAAAATTAAGAATTTCAACGGTTAACGGTCAACGGTTAACGGCCAACCCTCTGAAGAATTTGATCAAACTGCGTTACAACTCCCTCAAATCAATGTTAATCTCTGAAAAGGCGGTAAATTAGTGTTTTGTCGGAATCACTCCCCATAATCGACTGGCAAAGCCGACGGAGAACCGAAACACAGAATTTCACTGCGGGTTGAGGGCTATTAGGAGGTTTAGGCTTGTCAATTGTTGATGAGGTTGTGCTAGAACTGCCATCAGCCTTAATATTTGCAGACTTGCTCACATAATTCAGGAGGTTTACATCAGATGAATAAAGAACAACTCGTTCAAGCCACCGCTATTAAAGCGGGTGTCACTAAAAAGCAAGCTGATTTAATCATTTCAGCCATTTGTGATTCCATTATGGAAGCCGTAGCCGATGGGAAAAAAGTGACTCTGGTGGGTTTTGGGTCATTTGAAGCTAGAGAACGGAAAGCGCGTGAAGGTCGTAACCCCAGCACTGGCGCACCGATGACCATTCCGGCGAGAACGGTTCCTGTATTCTCTGCGGGTAAAGCCTTCAAAGAGATGGTTTCAGGCGTTTCTGACGAAGTGGCTTAAGCTCTAAGCCGAATTTTCCTCATCCCCAGGAAGAATCTGTCTCGGTTGGTTTAACGTTTTTAGGACTTACGCAAAAACCCGGTTTCTGAACAGAACATCAAGATTTTAGCCCTAAGTCAAGACAAGAAACCGGGTTTTTTTTTGCTATTACAATTTTGTATAACTTTTCCCACACTATACTTACCTTATTATATTCCATTCTTTAATGTTGGCTGCACATTCCCCCGGTAGAGAGAGGGATAATCTATAGCATCTATAATTGGATTTCATATTAGCTTGGGATTATTAGTTTCAATGGGACTTCAACTTAATACAGTTATTCCTTGGGGACGCAGTTTAGGCGAATATATCAGGATGTTTGATTTAACACCTGATGATTTGAAACTCTCGATTTTAGATTGTGCTGGGGGCCCTGCTAGTTTTAATATTGAAATGACACAACAAGGCTATTCTATTATTTCTTGCGACCCCATTTATCAATTTTCGGCTAATGAAATTTTCCAACGCATTCAAGACACTTATACAACCGTTGTAGATGGAGTAAAAGCCAGTTCTCAGGATTATGTTTGGGATAATATTCCCTCTCCTGAACAGTTAGGGGAAATTAGAATGGCGGCGATGGAACAATTTTTATCCGATTTTACAATAGGAAAACAACAGGGACGTTATCTCACCGCAGAATTACCCCAACTTCCCTTTAATTCCCATCAATTTGATTTAGCATTATGTAGTCATTTTTTATTTACTTTTTCAGATCATTTCTCAGAAGCGTTTCACCTACAAGCAATTTTAGAATTATGTCGCGTTGCTCAACAAGTTAGAATTTTTCCCTTATTAAAAGTATCAGGAGAACCCTCTCCTTTCCTACAACCGATAATTCAGGAATTAGAAACTAGAGGCTATAGGACTAAGCTCAAAACCGTTAATTATCAATTCCAAAAAAACGGAAATCAGATGTTAAAAATCCACAAATACCCGTAGGGTGCGTAAGCGTAAGCGCACGCACCATTATCTACAATTAATTAGGAATTATTAATTATTCGTAATTCGTAATTCCTAATTCCTAATTCCTAATTCCTAATTCAAACCCTGATAGGGCGGGAAAACCCCGCCCCTACGGATTAGAATTCAATGGTTTGAGGCGCTCTAGGGAAAGGAATCACATCTCGAATATTCCCCATCCCCGTCATAAATTGTACCACGCGATCAAATCCTAATCCGAATCCCGCATGGGGGACAGTTCCATATTTTCTCAATTCCAAATACCACCATAATTCCTCCGGGTTTATCCCTAACATTTTCATGCGATTTTCTAACATTTCTAACCGTTCTTCCCGTTGAGAACCTCCGACAATTTCCCCAATTTTCGGAGCTAAAACATCCATAGCTCTAACGGTTTTTCCATCCTCATTTAAGCGCATATAAAAGGCTTTAATTTCTTTAGGATAGTCCGTAACCATTACAGGTTTTTTAAAGTATTCCTCCGCTAAATAACGTTCATGTTCAGACTGTAAATCTAACCCCCAACTCACCGGATACTCAAATTTTTTATCCGCTTTTTCTAAAATTGCGATCGCGTCGGTATAAGTAATTCGTCCAAACTCATTATTAATAATATTATGAGCCGTTTCTAACACCGATTTATCAATGCGTTCATTGAAAAATTCCATATCTTCAGGACATTGTTCTAACACCGATTTAAAGATATGTTTGAGAAAGGCTTCAGCTAAATCCATATCCCCTTCTAAATCACAGAACGCCATTTCCGGTTCTATCATCCAAAATTCGGCTAAATGACGAGAAGTATTAGAATTTTCTGCCCGAAAAGTAGGGCCAAAGGTATAAACATTTCCAAACGCCATCGCCATAATTTCCGCTTCTAATTGCCCACTTACAGTTAAATAAGCAGGTTTTCCAAAGAAGTCTTGACCATAATCAACCTGTTGAGATGCTGTTAGGGGAATATCCTTTAATTTAAAATTAGTTACACTAAACATTTCCCCCGCCCCTTCACAATCACTCGAAGTAATAATAGGGGTATGAACCCATAAAAACCCCCGTTCTTGGAAGAATTCATGCACCGCCGAAGCACAAGCATTTCTAACTCGAAAAACCGCCCCTAATGTATTAGTCCGTGCTCGTAAATGTCCGATAGTGCGTAAAAATTCAAAGGAATGACGTTTTTTCTGTAAGGGATAGGTTTCTGCATCCGCATCCCCATAAATTTTAACATCAGAGGCTTTTAATTCAATTCGTTGACCCTTCGCTGGAGACTCGACTAATACCCCAGAAATTTCTACGGATGTACCCGTATTCAGTTGTTTTAAAATAGTCTCATAGTCTGCTAAATCAGGATTTAATACCACTTGCAAATTAGCCAATGCAGAACCATCATTAACTTCTACAAAGGTAAATTCTTTTAACTCCCGTTTAGTTCTCACCCAACCCTGAACCGTCACCGTTTCGTTGGGTTTACCTGTCCTCAACAATTGAATAATTCTATTTATCGTCATAATATTTTATCCTTTTTTTAGTTATCCGTAGGGGCGGGGTCATTAGTGTCAAAAATCGCGCTATAGCGCTACGCGCAAGGGAACAGGGAACAGGGAACAGGGAACAGGGAACAGTAAGAAGTGAAAGGGTTTCAGGATTTAGAAATGTCCTAACTGTAATGCGTAGCG
>NZ_LR734860.1:6694-7713 GCF_900010725.2 Planktothrix serta PCC 8927
TTAAAGTAACCGTTGGGGCGGTAAGATCGGCTGCGCGAATTAACTGAGTTGCTGCGGCATTATTATTACCCAGAGTATTAGTAGCTTTAGCCGCAGGAATATCTACGGTGACATTTCCATCCGCAGTTGGAGTCACATCAAAGGTGTAGGTTTTGGCATCAACTGTGACAAAGTTACCGACTGTTGCATTAGCAACGGTAATATCAGTATCAACAAAGCCAGTGACATCTTCACTGAAGGTAGCAGTGACGGTAAATAAACCGTTAACTGTGGCAGCGGCAGCTGAGGTTAAAGTAACAGTTGGGGCAACAGTATTAGCAATACGAGTTAGCTGAGTTGCTGCGGTATTACTATTACCGACAGTATCAGTTGCTTTAGCCCCAGGAATATCTACGGTGACAGTTCCATCCGCAGTTGGAGTCACATCAAAGGTGTAGGTTTTGCCATCAACTGTGACGAAGTTACTAACAGTTCCATTTCCTACAGTAATATCAGTATCAACAAAGCCAGTGACATCTTCACTGAAGGTCGCAGTGACGGTAAATGGAGCGTTAACTGTGGCAGCGGCAGCTGAGGTTAAAGTAACCGTTGGGGCAACAGTATTAGCAATACGAGTTAGCTGAGTTGCTGCGGTATTATTATTACCGACAGTATCAGTTGCTTTAGCCCCAGGAATATCTACGGTGACAGTTCCATCCGCAGTTGGAGTCACATCAAAGGTGTAGGTTTTGGCATCAACTGTGACAAAGTTACTAACAGTTCCATTTCCTACAGTAATATCAGTATTGATAAAATTACTGACATCTTCACTGAAGGCAGCAGTGACGGTAAATAAACCGTTGACTGTGGATGGGGCAGCTGAGGTTAAAGTAACCGTTGGGGCGGTAATATCTGCTGCGCGAATTAACTGAGTTGCTGCGGCATTATTATTACCCAGAGTATTAGTAGCTTTAGCCGCAGGAATATCTACGGTGATATTTCCATCCGCAGTTGGAGTCACATCAAAGGTGTAGGTTTTG
>NZ_LR734860.1:9146-9591 GCF_900010725.2 Planktothrix serta PCC 8927
AGTCCGTTAAAATTAGTATTTGTGGAGTTACCCAAATTTAATAAAACTTTGGAAGAATTGATTAATATTACGGATAAATGGCTTTATTTTTTACGCAAAGCACCAGATTTAGAAGTCGTGCCAGAATCGATGTTAATTGTACCCGAAATTGAGAAGGCTTTTGCGATCGCGGATCGGGTCAACTTAAGTTTAGAGGAAATAGACGATTTGGAGAAACGAGAACAGTTTGAACGGGAAAGAATAGGTGCTATTGAGTTGAGTAAGGCTGAAGCTCGGGCTGAAGGGTTGACTCAAGGGTTGACTCAAGGGTTGACTCAAGGACGGGCTGAAGGTATACAAATTGGTCAAATAAATCTGATTAAACGCCAATCAAAACGGCAATTAGGTGAACTAAGTCCAGAAATAGAAGATAGTTTATCACAGCTATCATCAGAGCAATTATCAG
>NZ_LR734861.1:0-336 GCF_900010725.2 Planktothrix serta PCC 8927
AAACTTTAAAGGTGTTAACCAATAAACCCTTATTGATTCAGGCAACAGGACGTGGTACTCGTCAAATGTGTGGTACAGACAAATACGGATTTCCAACACGACATCGCTCACGAATACAGATTCACAAAGGCTTTCAGACAGGCGATATTGTTAAAGCTGTTGTTACCGCAGGTAAGAAAATAGGATTTTATTTAGGTCGAGTTCTTTGTCGTGCATCTGGCAGTTTCGATCTAGCCACACAAAACGGAAGAGTAACAGGAATTAGTCATAAATATTGTCAATCAATTCATAAAAAGGATGGTTATTCTTACGGATTCTAAAAGAACTCAGGCGGTT
>NZ_LR734861.1:6018-84944 GCF_900010725.2 Planktothrix serta PCC 8927
AAAGTCTACGAACGAGTTAGTAATTCCCGGCAAGATTTTTTACACAAACTTAGTTATAAGTTAGTCAGCGATAGCCAAGCTGTGATCGTAGAAAATCTTCATGTCAAAGGCATGGTTCGTAATCACAATTTAGCTCAGGCAATATCTGATTGTGGATGGGGAACTTTCACTAATTTCTTAGCTTACAAACTAGGTCGAAAAGGCGGTAAGTTAGTCGAGATTGATAGATGGTTTCCCAGTTCCAAACTCTGTTCTAATTGTTTCTATCAAGTTAGTGAGATGCCATTAGATGTGAGGGAATGGACTTGTCCCCATTGTGGTAGTGATCATGACCGTGATGGAAACGCCGCGCTCAATATTAGAGCCGAAGGCATCAGAATGCTGGCATTGAGCGCAGTCGAAATGCTGGCATACGGATGGTGCAGCCGTTTCTGCTGTAGGAGGGGATGTAAGACCCGATCTGGGGCGAAAGCCTAAGTTCTGGCATTCGCCTGTGAGTACAGAAGCTGACACTGTACTTGGTACTCCAAGTCAGTGTGGGTAGTTCACAATCGTTACATTTATTAACAACTTAGGGACATCCAGAACTCACCCTAATGGGATAATAAATGATTGATCTTTAGTAAAAATCTTTATCCTAAGCTTCTCATGTCTTCAGAATCCCATAGAAATTCCTTAAATCTAGTTCAGCGTCCTCGCCGTCTCCGTCGCACCGATGCTCTCCGGCGCATGGTTCAGGAAACCCACCTCACGGTCAATGACTTAATTTATCCTCTGTTTGTCATGGAGGGGGAAAACCAAAAAGTTGAGGTTTCCTCCATGCCGGGAAGTTACCGTTACACCTTAGATTTACTATTAAAAGAAGTCAATGAAGCTTGGGAATTAGGCATCCCTGCCATTGCCTTGTTTCCGTTGGTTGCTGAGGAAAAAAAAGATAACGCCGGAACTGAAAGTTATAATCCAGATGGCTTAATTCAGCGTACTGTGCGGGCAATTAAACAGGCAATTCCTGATATTATGATCATCACGGATATTGCCCTTGATCCCTTCTCCAGCAAAGGTCATGATGGCATTGTCAGCGAGAGTGGGGAAATTCTCAATGATGAAACCGTTGAAGTTTTAGTGAAACAAGCGCTCTCCCATGCGGAAGCGGGAGCCGATATTGTGGCTCCGTCGGATATGATGGATGGTCGCATTGGGGCTATTCGTGAAGGGTTAGATGAAGCGGGATATATTGAAGTCGCAATTTTAGCTTATACCGCTAAATATGCCTCAGCTTATTATGGCCCCTTCCGGGATGCCTTGGATTCTGCCCCTAAATTTGGCGATAAAAAAACCTATCAAATGAACCCGGCTAACTCTAAAGAAGCGTTAACAGAATTAGCGTTAGATGAAGCAGAAGGCGCCGATATTGTGATGGTGAAACCTGCTTTAGCTTATTTAGATATTATTCATTTACTGCGTTCGGCAACAGATTTACCTGTGGCGGCTTATAACGTTAGTGGGGAATATGCCATGATTAAAGCAGCCGGACAAATGGGTTGGATTGATGAGAAAAAAGTCATGTTAGAAACCCTAACCAGCATGAAGCGTGCAGGCGCTGATTTAATTCTCACCTATTTTGCTAAAGAAGTGGCGTTAATTTTGCGTTAGGTTCAGCATTGAAAACGGTTGACGGTTAACTATTGACGGGTGGGGCCTGAATCAGGAGGGAGTTGGGGGGATGATTTAGGGATTTCCTATTAATAGTAAAAAGGCGATCGCATCATCTGAGGGGCGGGTTTAGATAGGTTATGGGTGAGAATTGAATATTATTACAGAACCCGCCCCTACAGTTTGTGAAAAAATCGCCATCGCATTGGCTAAATCATTAACAATTGAACCGTAGGGGCGGGTTCCGAGACCATCTTTAATGATCAGTAATTATCTCCCTAAACCCGCCCTTTCTTCTCAAGCGATCGCATTTTAGATCCGAGAATGAAACAGCCATGCTACGGCTAATAAATCCTACCAAATTACTGATAAATCCAATATAAAATTCAGTAAAACATCTTCACCCGATAAGGTTTTCGGGTTGTCTAAAATTTCCGGTTCTTTACCACTCCGATAAATTTCGACTTGTTGGTTTTGACGATTAATTAACCATCCTAAACGAGTCCCATTATTAATATAGTCTTGCATTTTTTCGCGTAAATCTTTTAACGAATCACTGGGAGAACGTAATTCTACAATAAAATCAGGACATAAGGGAGGAAATTTATCCTGTTGTTCTGGCGTTAGGGTTTGCCATTTAATTAAGGGTATCCAAGCCGCATCTGGGGATAATTTCGCTCCATTCGGTAATTGAAAACAGGTAGAAGAATCAAACCCTAGACCTGTACCATCTTGGTCTGCCCAATTCGCTAATTGTTGATTAATTTTTAAGTTCCGATTTCCCGTACTTCCTCCCGTTGGGGGCATTATTATTAATTCTCCCTTAGCACTGAGTTCTAATTTCCAATATTGATTCGCCACACAAAGTTGATAAAATTGTTCATCCGTTAAATTAACACTCGGAGGAATATTTAAGGTTAAAGTGTTCATAATAATTAACCCTTGATTAAATCGATTGCCAAAATTTATCTCATTATAGCAATCCTAAATAAGAAGTTGCTCCTGAGTATAGTAGCGCAGGGTTTTTCGAGTAAGGTATTGTCTGCACCGCAATTCGTACATCTTCACTTGTATATTGATCGAGCCAAATTTATGACGGATAATCAAGGTTGAGAGTTTTGGCGAAAACGCGCTGTAAACTCAGGATATTTTTCTAAGTCTTCAACCGAATCTACTGGAGGCATTTCAATCCAATTTCCTTCTTGATGTAATCTGTCTATATAAGCATAGAAGGCTTCTTGATCATCTCTGTGAGAAAGCATATAATCTTGCAGTTCTTTTTGACTCATTGCTTGAAATTTGGCTTGACTCATGCAATGTACCTCCAATTTCCGTTTGGATAGATTTCAATAATGTTTTCCTCTCCTGCAAGGAAAAAAATATTTCCCGTGCGCTCATCTAGACGAACAATGTTAATAGGTAAATAAAGTCTAGTAAACCAACAACACAGGACATAACATCTTGTTTTTTGCTCTGATGTAGCTATAATTATAACTCCTTAAGATAACAGCGATCGCACTTTCAAAAGCCAAAATGAGCGCGGTTTTAAAGTTTAATCAACAAGATGAGAGCGATCGCACTGATAACAATCAAAGAGATCGCATTTTTAAAGTTTAATCAACAAGATAACGGCGATCGCCCTGCCAAAAGTTACAAATCATTATCAGTGAGATTAGCAACTTTTAGAAAATGTCTTAATAGTCCAGGTTTTAGGGCTTGATTGCCATGAATCGGTACAGAAATTCGGGCTGGATTATTTAGTTTTCCATAGATATGATGGCTGCCATTAATGCGTAATATTTGCCAACCATTTTGTTCTAATATTTTTGCAAACTCTTTGCCTGAAACAGATTTCATACGGCGATTTCTAAAATTTGTGAAGATTCATCAAGCTGTAGCTGTTCCGTATCTACTAACAAACAACCTTCAACAGCTTCATATAAGTTTTGTAGGAGTTCCTCAAAGGTATTACCTTGGGTAGCACAGCCAGGAATAGCAGGAACTTCAGCCCAATAACCCGTTTCTTCTGTGTGAACAATGACTTTGATTTTCATTGGTTAAGGTATTTAAATCGTATATTTCTTATTATACAGCGATCGCCCTCTGCTTTCCCATCCCAAGCCGCGATCACGCTGTGGTTGAGCACAACCTATTCCCTGATAATAGGTAGAAACTTTAACGAAGCCAAGGAAAATATCTCCTGATCAAGAGTTGCACGCTAGTTGAGATTCTGAATCCTCCCAGTTAGCGTGCTACTACTTAAACTAGGGACTAAAACCCAACTACGAGGTAGTTTTTTTGCGAGTAGTTGAGGATTTTTTAGTAGTGGTTTTAGCAGTTTTTTCTGTTGTTTTCGAGGCTGTTTTTGAAGTTTTAGACTTACTGCGAGAACTCGAACTTGAACCCGCTTTTGCCGCTAACAATTCCAACGCCTGGGCTAAAGTAAACGCTTCCACCGCCGTATCCTTCGGTAATGAAGCATTAATTTTTCCATGTTTAACATAAGGCCCATAACGGCCATCATAAACATTCACAGGTTCCCCATCTTCTGGGTGAGTTCCTAACTCCCGTAAAAGAGGAATTTCTTTTTTACCTCGTCCTCCTCGACCACTGGTTTTCGGTTGAGCTAATAATTCCAAAGCCCGTTCTAAACTAATCGTTAACACATCATCCGGCGCTTTAATTGACCGATAATCCTTACCTTCTTTCCCCTGGTCATGGACAACATAGGGCCCAAACGGCCCCAAAGCAGCTTTAATTTTGGCCCCGGTTTCAGGATGAGTCCCTAATAGTCGGGGTAACGCCAATAACCCCATCGCCATATCCATCGTGACGTTATCCTTATCAACCCCTTTGGGAAGGGAAACCCGTTTCGGTTTTTTATTTCCTTCCGCCTCTAACCCCAACTGAATATAGGGGCCATAGGGGCCAATTAAGATATAAATCAACTCTCCCGTTTGCGGGTCAGTCCCCAACTGTTCTGGGCCTTCGGTTTTTTGTCCAACTAATTCCCGAATTACATCCGGGGTTAAGTCCGCCGGAGTTAAATCTTGGGGAATAGAAGCGGTAATCATTTCCTCACCTTTTCCCGCCTCAATATAGGGGCCAAACTTGCCAATACAAACCCGATAGGGGATAGGGTCATCTTCATCCCCTAACTGCTCTAATTCAATCGTCCGGGCGATTTTCGTATCAATTTTACTTTCTTGGTCTTTAACTTGAAATTCCAGTCCCATCTCCCCTAAATAGAATTTTTGTAAATAGGGTAGCCAAGGAGCTTCTCCGGTGGCGATATCATCAAGAGTATCTTCCATGCGGGCGGTAAACCGGAGATCAACCAAATCGGGGAAATACTTTTCTAAGAGATTTGTTACCGCAAAGGCGGTAAACGTTGGAATTAAAGCATTATTTTTTAACTGAACATACCCCCGGTCAATAATCGTTCCAATCACGCTGGCGTAGGTACTAGGACGACCAATGCCTTCACTCTCCAAGGTTTTAACTAGGGAGGCTTCGGTAAACCGGGCGGGGGGTTGGGTTTCGTGTCCAACCACATCCAACTGTTTGCAGTTAGGATGGTCGCCCACCTTCATCGGGGGTAATAACACCTCTTGGTCTTCTAAGGCAGCTTCCGGGTCATCTGAACCCTCAACATAAGCTCGGAGGAACCCTGGAAAGTCAATCCGTTTTCCGGTACTGCGGAACCCGGCATCTTCAACTTTTAACTCAACGGTAATATTAGTTTGGCGAGAGTCCGCCATCTGAGAGGCGACGGTACGCTTCCAAATTAAATCATAGAGGTTGAGTTCAGCCCCACTGAGAGCAGTTTCTTGGGGAGTCCGAAAAGAATTTCCCGCCGGACGGATGGCTTCGTGGGCTTCCTGCGCCCCTTTAGATTTAGTCGTGTATTGACGGGGTTTAGGACTGAGATAGTTTTTCCCATATTTTTGTTCAACACATTCACGGGCGGCGGTTATTGCCTGTTCCGATAAATGCACGGAGTCCGTTCGCATATAGGTAATATAGCCCCGTTCATACAGACTTTGAGCAGTTTGCATCGTCTGACGAGCGCTTAACCGCAGTTTCCGGTTAGATTCCTGTTGGAGTGTGGAGGTGGTAAAGGGGGGCGAAGGTTTACGAGTAACGGCTTTTTCTTCTAAATTAGCAACCGTCCAGGGTTTACCAGAAATCCGTTGTTTTAAAGCTTCTGCTTGGGCTTCATCCAGTAAAACCACATTGCGACCTTGAGCAATTTTTCCTGTCGTTTCATCGAAATCGCTTCCTGTCGCCACTTTCACCCCCCCAAGGGAGATCAGTTTGGAATCAAATTGACTTTTAGTATGTTCTAAAAGGGCTTTTAAATCCCAATATCCCCCAGACCGGAAAGCTCGACGTTCCCGTTCTCGACTAACGAGTAAGCGCACCGCCACAGACTGTACCCGTCCGGCGGATAATCCCCTGGCAATTTTTTTCCATAATAGAGGGGAGAGGGTATAACCATAAAGGCGGTCAAGGATGCGGCGGGTTTCTTGGGCGTGAACCAGTTGTTCATCAACGATGCGGCAATTTTTTAGGGCTTCACGAATCGCCTCTTGGGTAATTTCGTGAAATACCATGCGTTTAATCGGAACTTTCGGTTTCAGAATTTGAAGTAAATGCCAACTAATACTCTCTCCCTCACGGTCTTCGTCAGTGGCGAGGATTAGTTCATCGGCTCCCTTAAGAGCAGCTTTCAGTTCTTTAACAATTTTTTGCTTATCTTTGGGGATAACGTAAATGGGTTCAAAGTTCGCTTCCACGTTGACCCCTAGTTGCGCCCACTTTTCTCCTTTATATTCTTCTGGAATTTCTTCAGCCGAGGGAGGAAGGTCACGGACATGACCCATTGAGGCTTCCACCCGATAGCTTGAGGGTAGGAAGTTGCGAATGGTACGCGCTTTGGTTGGAGATTCAACGATGACTAAGGTTGACATGACGCCTTCTTCGGATAGCAGCGAACTGGGATGAAAGAAAAGGAGCGGTTAACTGCTAGGAGTGAACAGTCCTTTTTTCTAGCCTATATCATTGCAGCCCTAGTTAGGGTGATTGACCCTGGGACATAACACCGATCTCCGTCATCCCGTTTAAATGGGGAACAGTTTAAACAGTTCACAGTCCCGTTAACGCATCGGTATTGGGATCGGGTAAAGGTTGTTGTTGAACATCCACATTAGACCAAGACTTTGAGGGAGCCGAAGGCACTTTTACTGATAAACGAGTGCTGGGTTGTAACCGTCCTTGATCCTGTAACTTTACCAATTCTTCTTGATAAATTGCCATTAATCGAGCTAAACTTTCGGCAATTTGATCCCAACTTTCATCATTGACAATTTTATCGGCAATCCCTTGAAACAGATCCCCTTGTTTGCTTTTCTTGACAAATTCTTTCAAGCGTTTACCCGATTTCTGTAACACCGCTTGGTAAACTTCCCCATTTGACCACCAAACACCGGGTTGAGCTAACAACCAAGTCAGGATATATTCTTGGGCGTGTTGTTCCTTAACCCAAGTAGCGAGATACTGTAATTCTTCCATTGGTTCAATCTAGCTACAGTGAAATTTTCTATACCCAATCTTTAAAAAAATCTGACTTAAATTATACACCCAGTAAAATCAACGCTAATCTAAGAAGATTACTGCCTTCAGTAACCCACAATATTACAGTCAATAGAACTCTATGTCACTACAAAAATTTGGTGTAATTGGTCTAGCCGTCATGGGTGAAAACCTAGCGCTGAACGTCGAGCGCAATGGGTTTCCGATCGCAGTGTATAACCGCACCGGAGCGAAAACCGATGAGTTTATGCAGCAACGGGCCCAGGGAAAAAATGTCAAAGCAGCCTATACCCTAGAAGAATTTGTCCAATCTTTAGAACGTCCGCGCCGGATTTTGGTGATGGTGAAAGCCGGAAAACCCGTTGATGCTGTCATTGATCAGCTTAAACCGTTGCTGGATCAAGATGACATGATTATCGATGGGGGTAACTCCCTCTATGAAGACACTGAACGCCGCACAAAGGAACTAGAAGCCACAGGTTTAGGGTTTGTGGGGATGGGGGTCAGTGGTGGCGAAGAAGGTGCCCTCTGGGGGCCAAGCTTGATGCCGGGAGGGACGGAAGCATCTTATAAAGAATTAGAACCGATTTTAACGAAAATTGCCGCCCAAGTGGATGATGGCCCCTGTGTGACGTTTATTGGGCCAGGTGGCGCGGGTCACTACGTTAAAATGGTGCATAACGGTATTGAATATGGCGATATGCAGTTAATAGCCGAAGCATACGACCTGCTGAAAAATGTAGCAGAGTTGAATGCGAACCAACTGCATGAAGTTTTTACCGAATGGAATACCACCGACGAACTCAATTCGTTTTTAATTGAAATTACGGCGGATATTTTCAAAAAGATTGATCCTGAAACGGGTTTACCTTTAGTTGATTTAATTGTTGATGCAGCCGGACAAAAAGGTACCGGACGTTGGACGGTGATGAGTGCTTTAGAATTAGGGGTTTCCATTCCTACGATTATCGCGGCGGTCAATAGTCGAATTATTTCTTCTTACAAAGAAGAACGAGTAGCTGCTTCTGAACAATTACCGGGGCCAACCCTTGAATATGACGGAGATGTTTTAAGCTTAATCAATAAAATTCGGGATGCGTTGTACTGTTCTAAAATCTGTTCCTATGCTCAAGGAATGGCGTTATTAAGCGCTGCTTCTAAGGAGTTTGGGTACAATTTGGATCTGGGGGAAATGGCGCGAATTTGGAAAGGAGGCTGTATTATTCGGGCTGGATTTTTGAATAAAATTAAAGCCGCTTTCAACGATAATCCTAACTTACCGAATTTGTTATTAGCACCGGAATTTAAACAGACGATTTTAGATCGTCAAGAAGCTTGGCGGGAAGTATTAGTTTTGGCGAATCAATTTGGAATTCCAGTTCCCGCTTTTAGTGCGTCCTTAGACTATTTTGATAGTTATCGACGGGCTACTTTACCTTTGAATTTAACCCAAGCTCAACGGGATTATTTTGGCGCTCATACCTATGAACGTACAGATAAACCCAGAGGTGAATTTTTCCACACCGAATGGACAAAAGACTAAACCTTTAACCCTTCGTAGTGAGGCGTTCACGCCTCATAGCCCTGAAGGGCTTACTACTTGGTAGTGAGGCGTTCACGCCTCATAGCCCTGAAGGGCTTACTACTTGGTAGTGAGGTGTTCACGCCTCAAAGCCCTGAAGGGCTTACTACTTGGTAGTGAGGCGTTCACGCCTCAAAGCCCTGAAGGGCTTACTACTTGGTAGTGAGGTGTTTACGCCTCAAAGCCCTGAAGGGCTTACTACTTGGTAGTGAGGCGTTCACGCCTCAAAGCCCTGAAGGGCTTACTACTTGGTAGTGAGGCGTTCACGCCTCAAAGCCCTGAAGGGCTTACTACTTTAAATTTCACTGGAAAAAATTTGATTAACGGTTAGATTTAGTTCAGCAAAAGTCGGAGAAATGAGGCGATCGCTTTCTATAAAAACTACTTCGTCATACCAGCCTTCAGATAGCGTAAAAATAGTAATTTTAGATTGTAATGGATCAACGATCCAATATTCAGGAATATTTAAAACAGAATATTCAGCCCGTTTAGCCCGATAGTCAACACTTTTTGTTGAAGTGCTAACAACTTCTACGACTAAAAGCGGGGGTGCTTCATTTAAACGAATAACAGCCTCGCGGTTTTGCAAATTCCGCCACTGTTCTTTAGGAATAATTACAACATCAGGAATACGAACAGTATCCCAGCGATCGCCACGAGGAGATTGAACACCGATCACCATTTGTTTAGATACCCAATCTCGTCCTATTCTAGCAATCTCAGTGCGAAATTGAGTATTTAGAAAATCGATCAGTTCACCATGTTGTCCGGTTCCTAAAGCCATAGAAACCAATTCTCCGTTGACTAATTCATAAAGACTATCTGTGCCGTCATCGTAGTTAAGATACTCTTCTAGGGTAAAGCGTTGGGTTGTGAGAGTCATCTGATTTTACGGGGTTGGGGATGATTCTATTCTACTATATGCAGTCTGATTATATCGCAGTTTCCCTAATTCTATCAATGTTTATAGAAACTCAGAAACCGGGTTTCTTCCGCAATATTTCTGTTATTCAGAAAAAGCGATCGCAGAAACCCGGTTTCTCGGTGCGCTTGTAATTTTTGGGCGATCGCTTCAATTCAAAAACCAACTCAAGGCAGTTATGTTAACATCAGGATACTGATTATTGGTAACGCGATCAAGGATGTTATTTAGCGGTTCAAAACTCACAACCTTTATTCAAATTAGTATAACCTATTTTCTATTGCTGTAATCGAGGATCAGTTTTTCCTGTATGTAACCAATAAATCGGGGCTAGTAAACCGAATGGTTTCCAGAATAATGGAGATTGAATTACTCCTAAATTTTCTATTTTATTTGTATGAATATCCTTGCAATTTGGTCTGGGCGGGTTTCCGATAACGCCAAAAGAAGAGCAAGCAAAGTATGAAATTTTACATTCCCAAGATTTATTCCATCTTTCTAAAGCTTTTTGGGTGTGTGGAAATTTTAAAGACATTAACCTCTCTACTTGATCTCGATAATTCCATAAGACTGGTTGTTCACATTTGGAAATTACAACAGCTATTCGATACTGCTTTAATTTATTTCGATCATCTAAACGATTAGCTATTTCATCGGAAAGCTTTATAAAAGCATTTCTGTAACCTATATCATCTCTAGTCTTACCATCAATTAAAAAGAAGAGTTTTGATGCAGTTGCACAATCATCAATAAATTCGACATTTTCCTGTAGATCAGAGCGATTACCTTTTAAGTTCTCAAATAACTCTCCTGCATAATCTATACAACGAATGTCTATCTCGATATTTTTACTTTGAAGTGCCGCAATTGGCTGTACTAAAAAACTAGGTTTTAGAGCAATGCGAAACTGATAAACTGGTGATTCGTAAATTCTAGTTGGTAAGGTTGGCGATAACGATCCTCCCTGCATTAATATGTTTTCTGCCATATCAAATAAATCTTCACCGTCTTCATTACAAGGGACAACTTGAAAAGGAACATCATAATGTCTCTCTGACCAATAGGCTAGTGCGACTAGAAAAGTAGTTTTTCCAGATGCTCTATTTCCAAGCATTGCGATAATATTATTATCATTTATATGCTCTTTTAGACTATTTTGATTATTGAATTGATTGCTTAATAGTTTATTAACTACTGTCAATAAACTATTCTCTGGCACTTCATTATTATTACTTGATTTGCTAATTTCATCTGTTTGTGAAACGCTTGAAAGTTTCTGGGAAATAGCTGAAACAGTCCAAACATAACCGCAACCTTCAAAACCAAATCCTAAAACTTTAACGCAATTCTGTTCTATCCCACCTATCCATGCTCCTAAAGCTGGTAAATGTCCAATAGGGGCATTCCTGGTATAGTTTAATTGTTCTCTTAATAACCAAGAACCATTAAGATATACACCTACTTTTTTTCCAAAGTTTTGCAACTTTTTTACATCTTTTGTATTATTACAACCCAGATTTTGCCAGATCTTTCTTTGGACACTAAAACCAAAACGACCATGACTATATTTTACCCAAAGCTTATCTATAGTTTTTAAGTCGGTAGGGAGTAATTTTTCAAAATCTTTTACTTCTAACCAACCTCTTGTTTCTTGTCCTGTAGATTTAAGTATTAGCATTGCTGTTTCATAATCTGCCAGTCTCCATTGTTTTGTTTCTAGAAAATCCCGTAATTGAGTGTAGTCAATTCCTTGGGCTGAAAGTAGCTGAATGTCATCTATATTTTTCTGAGCAAATAAACTCTGAGCAACTTGATCAATAATTTCAATAGTGCTTTCGCTTTTATCTACAAAAATAATTTCTTTAATAGAATTAGATGATAACTTATTTAAGGATTCAGTAATTGCTGATAACATTGCAATAACCACTTTATTGATCGATAAATGAGTATGTCCTGTTCCTACTAAGGGAATAACTAAACGAGTAATTCCTTGCTCTGCTATTTTTGAAATTATTGATTGAGTAGCTTTAAAAGCATCAGTAACAGTAGGCTCCAAAGATTCTATAGATTCTAAAGTAGTTAAAATAAAATAGGGATTAGATTGAGCAACATCTATTTGAGGAAACTGAGATTTAATTTTCGAGGGTAAAGAAACAATCAAAGGTGATTCAGGACTAATTAGAGATTGTTTATTTTCATCTTTAGCCCGATTAATTGCAATATAGAGATGACTAAAACCTTCTTCGCCTAAAAAATTTTTAAAAGCCAAAAAATCATTATAAGACTCTGTAAAATCAGTGTTTGAAGGTATTTTTAACAGAGTTGGAATCACCAAAGCATCAAATGGTAAAGTCCAAGGTTCATCTGTACAAAAACTATAAATATTTGTATTACCTTCTTGCCATAGAAAATTAAGAGTTTGTTTATTACCACACTCTAACTCCTCCGCAACCTTTGCATACTCCCCACCCAAACGTCTCAAAACCTGAGCCGTAACCGTTGCAAAATATCCAACTTCCTCAACAATATTACTATTGATAACAGGTTGCTCTTTCTTCAAAACAGCAGCAAAATCTTCCAACGAAAAACCCAGTTTTTTCGCTACATAGTTCGATACCTTATCAATTACAGTCAACACATAATCAGAAGGAACAGAATCTAGCAATAACTCCCGTACTCCCTCCATAAACCCATATTGAACATAATCAGGATTCGTTTCTGGATTAATTTCAGATAACGGCTTTAATAATCCCCCTAAAAATACCTCAGCCACATTAACTTGTAGAGAATCTTTTAAGAAAGTTTCCTGAATTAATCGTACAATCGGTAAAGTAATCACAGGTGCAGACGCTAATAATCCTGCTAATTTTCGCGCCATTGGTGAAGCCGTCACCCGAAACCCTTGCACGCGATTTTCTGCACTCAAATCACCCGTAAAATTAAATAATCCACTTTCTTTTCTATTAGCATTCTCTAACTTAAACTGATATCCCGATGACCAAATACTCCCCTTTCCTGCTAACATTTGTGCCCAAATTTCTGCCCGTTCAGGTTCCAAAGTAAAAACCGGAACTTTAACCACCCTTTCCTCATCCACTTCATCCCATGATAAATACACTTCCTGGGCGATTAAATTCTGATTAAATACCCCTGGACTTAATGCGCGTAACCACACTTCAGTCGCCCAGCCTAAAGCGGTTCTTTTCCACATCCATTTAGGCAACATTTGGAGTATTGCCATTAACCCTTGTTTTGCCCACATTTCTAATACAGGCGTAACCTTTCCACTGCGCCATAAAGATGATACACAATCACTGACAACTAATACTAAACGCCTCCCACTGGGGTCTATTAATTCTTTCGGACTCCGGGGAGATTGATTCTTAGAACTTGCACCAATACCCCGACGAATTTGTATTTGTTTATTGTCATCAGTCATCAATCCCCAAACTCGGACATCTCGAAAAATCCCATAATTTTTTAACAGTTTTTCTAACTCTTTAATTGTCTGTCTCCAAATCTGCATAGAAATAGATTCATCAATGACTAATTCTAAATCTAACCAAGGTTCTAATGTCGGTTTAAAAACAGGAAAGCACAGCACTTTATCGCCTATTTTTTGAGCAGTAGCAACAGTAGCAATTTCATCTAAAACTAATTCTTGATCCGAAGCAACCCGACGCATTAAAGGTTTAAATGCCCGTGCTAATATTAACGGCTCCCGCAGAGAAGAAGCATCAGGAACCTTTAAAGATAAACCCGAAGTTTTTGAGGTTTGTTGTTGATTTCGGGGGTAGATACCCGCTTTTTGTTCCTCTGGTGACTGATTTTTTACTGTTTCTGGATGATCTAACTCCCTGCTTTTTAAAGGGGGCTGGGGGGGATCACTCTCTTTTACTGTTTCTTGATCTAACTCCCCCCTTTTNCAGTTAAGAATCTGGTTAGAAACCACAAATTAGCTAAGTCAATTAGTGATTGTGGCTGGGGAATGTTCTGTACGATGTTGAAGTATAAAGCTGAAAAAGAAGGGAAAACCTATCTTGAAGTTGATAGATTTTTCCCTTCTTCTAAAACTTGTAACGTCTGTCTAAATCAAGTGGGGAGCTTACCCCTTGATGTTAGAAGTTGGACTTGTGAGCATTGCCAAACTCTCCATGATCGAGATATAAATGCTTCAATTAATATCAAAAATGAAGCCTTGCGGATTCTGTCGTTAGGAACTAGCGACACTGCCAATCTGAGGGGATGTAAGTCATCTGGTAAAACTTTTGTTCTATCAGATGCTATCCCCGTCGAAGTTGGAAGCCCACACTTACTCGTAGAGAAGTGTGGGTAGTTCACTCAAAGATTTATGTTGATAACCCAAAGAAACCTGCACATTTGTAGTGAGGCGTTCACGCCTCAATGCCCTAAGCCCTGAAGGGCTTACTACGAAAGACCCTAAGCCCTGAAGGGCTTACTACGAAGGGTTGACAAATGTTCCCTAAAAAGTCATCTTAACAACAGAGTTAAACTTGCGATTTCAGAGAGTAAATAGTTGTTTATGTTTCCTTTTATTCCTGCGTTTTTTTTGGCTGAAGTGATTACGATTCCACCCCCAACCTCTGGGAAACGATATATTACCCAAACGCAGGAAATTCGGCCGTTACCGGGACAGTTGAATGAAACTCCGGTTTTTAATAGTAATAGTCCTGAAGTCGTGAAGGGAGAAGGAATATTATTATCGACTTTTCCCCAAGCCGCGAAAAAATTTCCTAATGCCCATCTTAATCTTCCCATAAGCGGACAGTTTGACTTTTTTTCCCATCATATTTCTCGTCCGATTAATAAGCAACAAACCTTATATCAAGGGGTGTTAATTTATAATCCTAGTTCTCGACCCGTTAGTTTAAATATTCTGCAAGGAATGAGTTATGTCACCTCACCAGACGCGCCGTTTGTGGAATTACCGCCAATGGTGGAAGACCCCCAAGGTCGGGTATTTTCGGGGCCGGGGTCACGGTTGATGGGGGATATTTTACGGGGACGCCATCAACGCACCTTTCCCGAACAAATCATCATTCCGCCCCAACAAACCCAGATGTTGTTTAGTTTACCGATTCCAACGGCGAGTGCGCGTTCAACCTTCCTACGGTTACAAAGCAATGGCCCCGTACATCTGGCGAATTTAGTTCGATTTGCGACGCCTGCGAGTGTTCCCTCCCTTCCCAATATCTTCGGTTTCCCCCTATCCTCCGTTTCTAGGCAACAAATGCCGATATTAGGACAATGGCAAAATTTCTTAAATACGGGCAAACTGGCAGAACCTAGAGATGTTATCCCAACTTTAGGGGAAAATGCTTATCAGGGAGAAAAAGTCTATGGCCGTGTAGCCGGGGTGTCGGTGGGTTCCGAATGGACGGGGACAGTGGTAGACCGTCCAGGGATGAATTATTTAACGATTCCCTATCGGGGGTATG
Source organism: Planktothrix serta PCC 8927 (assembly GCF_900010725.2). Taxonomy (NCBI): domain Bacteria; kingdom Bacillati; phylum Cyanobacteriota; class Cyanophyceae; order Oscillatoriales; family Microcoleaceae; genus Planktothrix; species Planktothrix serta. The sequence goes on from NZ_LR734861.1 coordinate 21,230, forward strand.
CTTTTTCCTATCCCTTGAGTACCGTTTCAACCGCTACTTTGGGGACTCAGCAAATTCAAAGTGCGCCGTTGTTAGCCCGCTATCCCGATACCGCAACTCGTGCGAATGGAAATTATGGCGTACAATATCGTCTGACCCTACCGTTATACAACTCCACCCGTCAATCCCAAAGGGTGAGTTTATCAATTCAAACCCCATTTAAACAAAATGTGGCTTCTAATCGATTAACCTTTATTGAACCTCCTCAAGGACAGGTGTTTTTTCGAGGAACAGTTCGGTTTACATACACCGATGATTTTGGGCAAACTCAACAGCGTTATTTTCACTTAGTCCAACGTCAAGGACAGCAGGGGGAATCATTAATTACTTTAACTTTACCCCCAGGAGAATCTCGTTCTGTGGGAGTGGAGTTTATTTATCCCCCCGATGCGACTCCTCCCCAAGTATTAACGGTGAAAACTTTGGAGTCTGGTGGAAACTAAGGCTAATTTGGCTCTAAAATTGAGAAGTATAATATCCTCTTAAATTGTCAATCCCAAGGAAAAAACAATGGCTGAAAAATATAGACTGGTGACTCGCAGCGATTTCGATGGTTTAGTCTGTGCGGTTCTTTTAAGAGATTTAGATATGATTGGTGAAATTAAATTTGTGCATCCTAAAGATATGCAGGATGGCAAAATAGAAATTACAAATCAGGATATTACTACTAATTTACCTTATGTTCAAGGGGTGCATTTGGCGTTTGATCACCATTTAAGTGAAACCCTTCGCAACCCCTCAGTTAAGAGCAATTATATTATTGATCCGAAAGCACCTTCTGCGGCTAGGGTTTTATACAATTATTATGGGGGAAAAGCTAAATTTCCGACGATTTCTGAGGAAATGATGGAGGCAGTTGATAAAGGAGATTCTGCCCAATTTAATCAAGAAGAAGTCTTAAATCCTGAAGGCTGGGTTTTATTGAATTTTCTCATGGATGCTCGGACAGGGTTAGGACGGTTTCGAGATTTTCGGATTTCTAATTATCAACTGATGATGGAGTTAATTAGTTATTGTAAGAATCATCCAATTTCTGATATTTTACAACTTCCTGATGTTAAAGAACGGGTAGAAATTTATTTTGAACATGAGGAGAATTTTAAGAATCAAATTAAACGCTGTTCTCAAGTTCATGGAAATTTAGTCATATTAGATTTACGGCCAGAAGAAGTTATTTATGCGGGAAATCGGTTTATGATTTATGCTTTATTCCCCGACTGCAATATTTCTATTCATGTTTTATGGGGCGTTAAACAACAAAATACGGTGTTTGCGGTGGGTAAATCAATTTTTAACAAAACGTCCAAAACGAATATTGGAGAGTTGATGTTAAAGTATGGCGGCGGCGGTCATGAAAATGCTGGAACTTGTCAAATTGAAAATGATCAAGCTTCTCAAATCTTACAGGAATTAATCACGCAAATTAATCAAGATGGTTAAAATATATATAGCAATCCTAAATAGGTTGTAATATTTTATCGTAGGGGTGATGTCCCTCCAAACCCAGGCTCAAAGAGGGTTTGGAGGGACATCACCCCTACAGATTTTTATCACAAATCATTTAGGATTGCTATAGCAGGGAACAGGGAACACCACAGGAAAAGAGTTCTCTGTTCCCTGCTATAATTCTGACGAGGAACTCACTAATAAAGCCACTGGAAATACGGTTAAAATATCGCCAATTTTTAAGGAATAGCTACCTTTAATCGATTGGTTTGTGATAGTATCTTTCCAATCAGTTTCCCAATCTTCGGGGATTTCAATAGCTGTGTCTTTCCAAATCTTTTCACCCAAGGGAAACTGTGTCGGTTCGACTAAATTCGTTAAAAATCGAGGAACAATGGTAATTGTAATTGTCTGACCATAGGTTCGACCAAAGGCTAAAATATGTTCGGAATAGTCTCCGGTTATCTCTAGGGGAATGTAAGTTCCTTGTTGATAAACTTCCAGATATTGCTTGCGAACTGCTAACCCTTGGAAAATTAAAAATAACTTCATCCGTCCATCTTCAGGGGTGGTTTTTAACTCCTCAATGAAAGACAACATATTATCCTGAGAATAGGATTTAATCTCCTCTAAAAAATTTATCCGTTTTTCATAATCAACCGGACGACGATTATCAGGATCAACTAAACTTAAATCCCAGAGTTCTGTTCCTTGATAAAAATCGGGTAAACCAGGGCTAGTGATTTTAATTAAGGTTTGGGATAGGGAATTAAACATCCCATAAAAGGCTATTTTTTGTTGAAAAGTTTTGAACTCTTGTAAAAACTGATTATTCTCAGAAGGGTTTAAAATTTTGTCAATAAAAGCTAAGAAACCTTCTTCATAAACGGAGTCAGGACGCAACCAGGCGGTATGAACTTTCGCTTCTCGAACAGCTTTAATTGCAAACTGTTTCACCCGTTCTACAAATTCAGGATATTCTGCTTCATAAAAGGGATAAGAACCGATTAAATTTTGATACAAAAAATACTCGTCATTCCCATCAGGAATAATTCGGCCTTCGGTTTCTATTTTCTGATCACGATTTAACGCCATCCAAGTTCTGACTTGTGCTTCCCATTCATCAGGAATTTCAGAAACAACGTTTAGTCGAGCGCGTAAATCTTCACTGCGTTTGGTATCATGGGTTGAGGTTGTATTCATTGTATGGGGCCAACTTTTTCCCCGTTTTTTATTAAATTGATGGAAGGTATCGCCAATAATTCCAAATTGATCAGGTGCGCCGCCGACTTCATTTAAAGAAACAAAACGGTTATACACATAAAACAGCGTATCTTCTACCCCTTTTGCTGTTAATGGCCCGGAAAATTGTTGAAACTTCCTAACAAAATGCAGCCACAATTGTTTATTTTCATCGCTTAAATAGTGATCATATTCTAATAATAAAAACTTTTCAATTACATTCAGTTCGTTAATCAGTTCAGGATGTTGTCCTTTCGCTTCTTGAATGGCAAACTGAACATAATACCGATCTTCTTCGCTGACTTGTCCTTCATTAATATAAGTTCGATAGACAGGAAAGCGCACTAATACTTCTAAAATTGCCGTTTGTAACCCATGTAATGTTAAGTCTCGTCCATAACGATATTGACCTGCAATGCGCTTAAGCAATTGTGCTAAATTATCAGCATCTCCCGCTAAGTTGCGATTAGCAATTAAGCGTTTTTTATCAATTAATAATTGTTTATAGGAGGCAGTTAATCCCGTTGCATCTCGATAAATTTGGCTAAAACGGTCTTCATTTTTGCGATCGCAAAACAAACTATTCAAATAAATTAAAAATTCATAACCTGAAGTTCCTTCTATTGGCCAATTAGTGGGTAATTCTTCCTCAAGTTCTAAAATTTTCTCCACAGTTAGATATATATTTCCAGCTTTTTCTCGGAGACAGTGTAAATATTGCAGAGGATTATACAGTCCATCAATATGATCAATTCTTAATCCGGTAAATTTACCGGATCTGACGAATTTAAAAATCAAATCATGGGTTTTATTAAAAACCTTTTCATCTTCTACTTTAACACTAATCAGTTCATTGACGGTAAAAAAGCGCCGATAGTTTAATTCTTCTGCACCAACTTTCCAATAGGATAACCGGAAAAATTGCTCCGAGAGGAGTTGATCTAAGAAGTTAAAACTTTCAGAATCGCCCGTTTTTCCATTCAAATATTCAATATTTTCATCAATGAATTTCTGGATATCGCTATTTTCTTGATACAGTTCCCAAAGTAATCCTTTTGCGAATATCGCTTGCGATCGCCGATCTTGACTCGATTCTTCATTGGTAATATTTTTGAGCACATAAAGCAACCCTAACAGTTTAATAACATTCGGGTGTCTTCGTCCTAATCGATCTTCTAATTCTTTCAACCGAGGACTGATTAAATAAGTGTAGGATTCAATTTTTAAAGGGAATTTAAGGCTATAATAATTAACAAACAAACCTTCTTCATCGTAAGAAATGGTTAACTGTCCATTTTCTAAACAATTGCCATAAAAGTCTCCCAATAAGGGTGCTAAAACACGACCTTTAAATCCTGTATGGGGATGTTCCCAATCAATATCAAAAAAATCTAAATAGTCGGAATCAGAACCATATTCAAAGATATCCGTTAAATATTTATTTTGGCTATCATAGGCCATGTGGTTCGGAACAATATCCTGTAACCATCCCATCCCATTCTGTTTAATTTTTTCTATTAATTGATCAAAGTCTTCCTGGGTTCCCAGTTCAGGATTTAATTGATTTTGATCAACAACATCATAACCATGAGTGCTTCCGCTTCTAGCTCTAAAAATTGGAGACGCATAAAGATCGGAAATGCCTAATTCCAGTAAGTAATCAATGATCTCTTTAACCTGATTAAAATTGAAATCGCTATTAAACTGAATCCGATAGGTAGCTAGAGGAATTCGCATAATAATTTTTAAAATCAAATTTAGGAGCTTATAATTATTTTAACCTTTATTTTTTGTTTTAGCTATCTATCTGAGGGTAGGATTTTTATTGAAAACTATAAAATTACGTTGATTGTGATCACTTTAATCGAGGATGGGTAAAGCCCATCATGTATTAATTTATGATTTCAATATCGATATTGGTGGGCGGAGCCCACCCTACACAAATTAAGATATTGGTGGGCGGAGCCCACCCTACAAAAATCAAGTTTCATACAAAACAAAACTTTCGGGAACTAAAGTTAATTCTGAAGTATCCCTTAAGGTTTCGGGTAAATTCGATCCTGAACCCATCCACTTTTTGTCAGTAGAATCTATGCGTTTATGCCAAGTTTTACCGATTAAATCAGGACTGTAGGAAACTGGATTTTTACTATAATTAATCAGACAAAAAACCTGATTGTCTTCAAACCAACGCCGGAAGGATAATAATTTATTCTCCTCAATACAGTGGACTTCTTGATGATTGCGATCGCGTAATTTTAACGCTGGAATACTCTTGCGTAACTGAATCAAAGTTTGATATAATTTCCATAAAGCTTGATGTTTTCCTTCCTGTTTCAACTGCCAATTTAACTTACATTGATCAAAGATTTCTCGACTTTGAACATCAGGAGCATCACCCGCGAGATGAAACGCTTCAAAATCTGCTTTTCGCCCTTTTCGCACCGCTTCAATTAAATCTTGATCCGAGTGACTAATAAAATATTGAAAGGGTGCAGGTTCTCCATATTCTTCCCCCATAAATAATAAGGGAATATAAGGCGACAGTAACACCGTTACAGCCGCTAATTTCAACGCTTCATAAGAGACTAAAGCCGTTAACCTTTCCCCTAATAAACGGTTGCCAATTTGGTCATGATTTTGACTAAAAACTAAAAATTGATAGGGGGGGCAATCTTTCGCCGACTCTCCATGTAACCGTTTACGGTTGGGTGAATAATCCCAAGTATAAATAAAGCTTTCTCGATAAGATTTGGCTAACTGTTCGCAGCGACCATAATCTTTGTAATACCCCATATTTTCACCCGTTAATACCGTATGAATGGCATGATGAAAATCATCGCACCACTGCACATCTAAACCATAGCCTCCTACCGCTTTTGAACGGATTAATTTAGCATCGTTTAAATCCGTTTCTGCCATTAAATAAAACTTCCGACCTTGCTGTTGAGAAAATTCCGCTACGTTATCGGCTAATTCCTGTAAAATATGTTTAGCACCGAGATCAAAAATATTATCCGCCGCATCTAATCTCAAGGCATCAATATGAAAATCTCTTAACCAATATAGAGCATTTTCAATGATAAAATCTCTGACACCCTGACAATAAGCTTGGTCATAATTAATCGCAAAACCCCAAGCTGTTCGATAACGTTCGGTAAAATAGGGGCCGAATTCTCCTATATAATTTCCTTCCGGGCCAAAGTGATTATAAACGGCATCTAAAATCACGGCAACGCCTTGCTGATGGCAAGCATTGACTAAGCGTTTTAACCCTTCTACGCCTCCATAAGAATTTTGAGCCGCATACAGATAAACGCCATCATAACCCCAATTGCGATCGCCTGGAAACTGAGCAATTGGCATTAATTCAATAGCATTAATTCCTAACTTTAATAAGTCAGGAAGACGGGGAATAATTGCCTCAAAGGTTCCCTCTGGGGTAAATGTACCAACGTGCAATTCATAAACAATTAATTCATCTAAGGGAATCGTTTTCCAGTCGTTATCCTGCCAAACAAAGGTATTTTGATCGATGACTTCAGATGCAGCATGAACCCCTTCCGGTTGAGAATGGGAAGCGGGATCAGGATGAGTAGATTCGCCATCTAATTGATAAAAATAACGGCTTCCTGGGGAAATATTTTCAACCGTTTTACTCCAGTATCCTTGTTCATCCCGTTCTAAAGCAATTAACCGTTCTTCGGGGGAGATAATCTTAACAGCAACAGTTTTTCTTAAGGGCGACCAGACGCGAAATTCACAGCAATTATCACCTAAATAATTAGCACCGATTTTCATGATTAAATGGGGGGTTAACTACAGTTTTGGGTGTAGAGATGGGCTTGGGCTTGTCTCTACTTCTTTAATTTCTATCGGTAACTCAACGGAATTTCCCTCTGTCGGTTGTAATAAATTGGTTTCTGGTTGAGATAAGGTTAAATCCTTGGAACGTTTGATTTTAAGCTTTTCGGCTAAGGTATCCCGTTGATTGACCAAATAGATACTGACTAATGTTAAGCCAACTCCCATTGATTGTAGCGGACTCAGGACTTCTTGTAAAAAGAAATTTCCAAACAATAGGGCGAAAACTGGAGTTAGAAAGGTTAGCGAACTCAAGCTAGTTAAGCTACCACTGGATGCAAAATAGAAAAATAATCCATAAGAGATCGCGCTTCCAAATGTTGTGGAATAACCCATCGCTACCCAACCCGACAGATCAATATTTTGCCATTGTTGAGTTTCTAAAATTGCCGATAACCCGAATAAAGGTAAACCTCCAATAATCATGTGCCAACCTGTTCCCATAACCGGATCAGCATATCGACAAACCCACCGCACTAATACCGTCCCCACCGCCATTGATAATGCTGCTAATAACATTAACCATTCCCCACTATTAAACAGTTGAGTTAGACTTGCAGAAGTGGTGAATAATTCGGGATTAAATAAGCCTAAAATCCAATCATCGGGTAAACCAATAAAACTAATTCCAATTAGACCAATAGCTAACCCTAACCATCCCCAAAACCCAATAATTTCTTGAAATAACCACAGGGATAAAATCGCAACGGCTAAGGGTTGGGAGTCGATCATCACCGATCCTAACCCGGCCCCCGTCCGCATTAACCCTTGGGCTAAAAATCCTTGAAATAAAGTTGCATCCACAGCCCCAAAAATTGAGATCCATAACCAAGCTCGCCAGCCTTGCGGTTGCGGACGTCCGGCCAGCAGCCCCGCTAAGAGTACCAAAACCCCAGCCGGGACTAACCGCACTCCCGCCATAAAAAACGGCGTTGTATGGGGAATAACGCCTTTCATGGCTACCATCGCCGTCCCCCAAAAGAAGAACGGGGCAATTAACAATAAGGGCTGAAAGGGTAATTTGGCTTGGGTTTGCGGTTGCTGCATTCGCTTCTCCGGGTAGGGGGGACAAAAATTATGTACTTTTATTAAGAAGTTTATACAATATTATTAATTTAATATAGTTTTGTCATTCCCCATGATTTGGCCCTTTAAACCTCGATACCGCAAACAAATCGCCCGCATAGAAATTAATGGTGCGATCGCCGGAGATACGCGCAAACGGGTGTTAGAAGCCCTGAAAACCGTTGAAGAGAAGAAATTTCCCGCCCTATTGTTGAGAATTGATAGTCCTGGGGGAACCGTTGGCGACTCCCAAGAAATTTATAGTGCCCTAAAACGGTTGCAGAAAAAACTCAAAATTGTTGCCAGTTTTGGCAATATTTCGGCATCGGGTGGCGTTTATATTGGCATGGGAGCCGAACATATTATGGCGAACCCAGGAACAATTACTGGAAGTATTGGTGTTATTTTACGAGGGAATAATTTAGAACGGTTATTAGAAAAAGTCGGTGTTTCTTTTCAAGTGATTAAATCGGGGCCTTATAAAGATATTTTGTCTTTTGACCGAGAATTGACCGACCCAGAAACACAAATTTTACAAGAATTAATTGATACCAGTTATCAACAATTTGTCCAAACCGTTGCCGAATCTCGGAACTTACCCGTAGACACAGTTAAAACCTTTGCCGATGGTCGAATTTTTACCGGACAACAAGCCGTTGAACTGGGAATTGTAGATCGTTTAGGAACAGAAGAAGAAGCGCGACGTTGGGCGGCGGAATTGGTTAAACTCGATCCCGACAAAACCGAATGTTTCACGTTTGAAAAACCTAAACCTTTTTTTAATAAGGTTTTAGGGAATAATTTAGCCCCTAATAGCATTATTGCGGCAAACAATTGGTTAGAATTCGAGTTATCTACAAACGGTTTACCCTTGTGGATGTATCGACCCTAGAAGGGGACAGAGGGAAAAGAGTTCACTAACCCCGCCCCAAAAAAAAAGTGCGGGGATTGCTTAAACCAATTCACTCAACAGGATTAACCCTCCCAAAAGCTGGCTGATCAAACAGTGAACTCCCCACCTTTCCTTGTCCCCATCTTCCCTTCCCCTATTTCTGCGGATGTTGATCTTGTAAATATTGTTCTATATCAGAAATAGCTTCTTCCAAATCTGATAAACTGATCCCTTCGGGGTGTTTGGAAGGACGAGAGGGAGATACCGTTTTCTCAGGGGGGGTAGCTTGAGGGGTAGGAGTCACTGTATCTGGCTCTTGGAATGCACTTAATAATTCTTGATCAAAAGACTCAATAAATTTTTCGGCGGCACTACGACGAAGATCTTGCTGATTTTTATTCATGACGGGGTGACTCCTGAAACGATAAATCTCTCTTGCTAAAAACAAATAACCTCGTTAAATCAGATTCCCAAAGAATAGAATGGTTAGAAAACTTAAGGCTAAGGGGAAAGACCCAAAAGAAAGGTTAGATTAAACCTAACCTAGCACGTTTATTGGGACAGATTCGTTTTAAATTGGGCTTTGATCACCGAACAGTATCTCCCGCTTGGCAAGGAAGCATCCACAAGGACTAGAATGTTGATCTGAGCCAGTGACATTCAATCTTGATGGAGCCGTTGATTCATGGATGAAAAAACCCCACCCGCCATTGTCCGACCCAAACCGCCTGCGGAGATGCAACTGACACCCGCAGGAAGCGAAAAATCAATTCGTCCCCCCCGTTCATTCTCGGATAAAGATAGACCCTCCTTTAGTAAACCCCGTCGAGTAGAGGTGACTCCGGTTAAACCTTGGGTTGAACTCGATGAGGCTCAAAATCAAGTGGGTGAAGTCTTCAATCTGGGGGATATGATCCAAGTTAGATCTCCTTGGGGAGAAATAGCGATCGCACAGATCCAGCAGTTCTATGAAGTTTCTCCGGGGAGTTTGTGGGCCTGTTTTGTCCCCACAGAGGAACGAGAGGAATGGACGTGGAAAGGGGGATCTATTCGGGCAGAACTGTTAAAAAAAGCGTAATTATAAACCTAGGTAGTTAAACAGTTTTACGAGGGGTAAGACTGATGCTCCTAGCCTAACAAGCTCTTAAAACATTGGCGTTCGCGCAGCGTGTGCGAAGCACTCAGCTAACTTTACCCTAGAAATAGGTGTTAGGAGACAACCATATCTCCACAGAGGGGCAACCCTACCCCTCTACCCCGAAAGGGGAAATATAAAGCCTAACTAGAAATTAGGGGTTTCTACCCATTTTTCCGATGAAACCTGAATATCAAGCTGTTAATATTTTAATCATTGATGATTCTGCGATCAACCTTAAATATTTAGGGAAACTCCTCAGCTTGCAAGGATATCAAGTTCAACTGGCTAATTCCGGTGAATTGGGATTAAAGATGGCTTTGGATTCCTTTCCCGATCTGATCATATTAGATATTATGATGCCCGGTTTGGATGGATATCAAGTCTGTCAACAACTAAAAGCCGATAGTAGAACTCAGCAGATTCCCGTGATTTTTGTTAGTGTGATTGAAGAGGTCTCTGAAAAAGTTAAAGCCTTCCAAATTGGAGGAGCAGACTATCTGACCAAACCTTTACAAAAAGATGAAATTCTAGCTCGAATTCATCATCAATTGACGATCCAAAGTTTGCATCGTCAATTAAAAGCTCAAAACCTTCAACTTAAAGCCGAAATTCAAACCCGCGAACAACTTGAAGAAAAATTTTCTAAAGTCTTTTTAAATAGTCCAAATCCGATTTCATTAATAACCTATCCAGAGGGCTGTTTTTTAGATGTTAATCCGAGTTTTCTTCAGACCTTTGGTTATCAACGTTCTGAAATAATTGGTCAAAGAGAAGTTGACTTAAATCTGTGGGTCAATTCTGAAGATGAACACCTGTTAAAGCAACAATTTCAACGGGGAAAACCGATTCATAACCAAGTGATTCAGCAACGAACCCAAACGGGAAATATTAAAACGTTGTTATTATCAGCCGAATTAATTATATTAGAGCAAAAAACCTGTATTTTATCAATTATTAATGATATTAGTGAGTTAGAATCCGCTTTAAAAGAGCGTCAACAAGCCGAAGAAGCTTTAAGAAAAAGCGAAAAAAAATATCGAAATTTAGTTGAAACCTCTCACGATATTATTTGGTCAGTCAATTTAAAAGGGTGTTATACCTTTGTGAATCCGGTTGTTTATACCTTAATGGGATATGAACCGAAAGAAGTGATTGGCCGTCTATTTTCCCATTTTGTTCCTCTGGATCAAGTCTCTTATGTTCAAAGGGTATTTCAACCTATTTTAGCGGGTCAATCTTTAGTCCGACAGCACCTAATTAATGTCTCTAAAGACGGAAAATGGGTGCACTTGTTAGTTAATGCTTTTCCGGTTTATAATGCTCATGGAGATGTGATTGGAATAACAGGAACAGCATCGGATATTACCGAACAAAAAACAACGGAACGGGCCTTACAACTGATTGTAGAAGGAACCGCTTCAAAAACGGGTCAAGAGTTTTTTCGTTCCTGTGTTTACTATTTATCTGAAGTGTTACAAGTGCGCTATGCTGGCGTTTTTCGACTGTTAAAATCTTCTCAACCACAACTAGAAACCTTAGCCTTTTGGACTGGAGAAAAATGGTATGATCAGTTGGTTTATAAATTAGCCGGAACCCCTTGTGAGCAGGTAATTAAAATGGCTAAACTCTGTCATTTTAGCGATGATGTTCAAAGTTTATTTCCTGATGATCCAGAATTAGTGAAATTAGAAGCTCAAAGTTATTGGGGAATTCCTTTATTTGATTCTAACCGAGATATCATTGGGATATTAATTCTGATAGATACTCAAAATAAACAACTGAATGTTAGTCAAGAATCCATATTGAAAATTTTTGCGGATCGGGCGGGGGCTGAACTAGAACGACAATTAGCGGAAGAATTACTAGAATATCGCTCCCGAATGGATCACCTCCTCAGTCAGATTTCTCGACTCTTTATTAATGAAACAATAGACACGGCTATTCGTTATACCCTGCAAGAAGTAGGTCAATTTTTTCAATGTGATTGGACATTTATTTTTAATTGCCATTCTCAACTAACCCCCTGGGAAATTACCTCTCAATGGTGGCTAACAGAACAAAATAATGAATCCCATCAATATCCGGTTTTATCTTATCAAGCTGTTCCCTGGATTCATCAACAATTACAATACAAAAGAACTCAAATTTTAGCAATTTCCGACGTTGATAAATTTCCCCATTTCTTCCCCCCAGATCAAAAAACCCTTCGTTGTATTGGTTGTAAATCCCTAATTTTTATCCCGTTAATGAAATCAGGAAAAACTAAAGGATTCATGGGAATTATGAATTTCCATTCTGTGCAAGACTGGACATTAGAAACACAGAACTGGCTCAAATTAGTGGGAGAATTAATTGCCATTCGTCAAACAGCCCAAGAAACTCAACAAGCTTTAGAACGCAGTAAAACCCGCTATCAAAATTTAGCTGATAATATACCAGGTATGATTTATCAATTTATGCTGCATCCCGATGGTTCTATGAGTTTACCCTATGTGAGTTCAGGGTGTTGGGACTTATATGGATTATCCCCAGCCCAGGCGATGATTGATGTTCATCAGTTATTTGAAAAGGTTTATCCTGAAGATTTTCGGGGAGTTTTGAGTTCAATTTGTGATTCGGCGGAGAGTTTAAAACCTTGGAATTATACCTGGCGAATTATTACGCCTCAAGGTCAAATGAAATGGTTACAGGGAAATGCTCGTCCTGAACCTCAATCCGATGGTAGTATTTTATGGGATGGTTTAATTATTGATATTAGTAAAAATAAACAAGCAGAAATCCTCCTGGGGGAAACAGCCCAACGTCAACAAACCCTAGCCCGAATTATTGGTCGAATGCGGCAAACCCTGGATTCTGAAACTATTTTTACCACCGCAACTCAAGAACTTCGCTATGAATTAAAAAGCGATCGCGTGGCAATTTATCAGTTTAATTCTGAGGGTCAAGGTCAATTTATTGCAGAATCTTTCGCCTCTGGTTATCAACCCTTAATCTATCAATCTATTCAAGACTTCCATTATGATCCGAGTATTCTTGAGCCGGAAAATTGTGTTTTATCGAGTTTAAATCAGGAAGATCGGATTCAAGATACCTATTTACGAGATATTCAAGAGGGTGTGCATCGGGATGGTCTGAGTTATTTGTGTATTTCTGATATTTATCAAGCTGGTTTTCCCGATTGTTATCTACAATTGTTAGAACAGATGCAGGTAAAAGCCTATTTAATTGTTCCGATTTTCTGCCAAACTGTATCTGCGGCCGTTGAGTCTATTCCAGAAGGTTCCGCAGCCGCTCCGGCTGAGTTAAAATTGTGGGGACTGCTGGCTATCTATCAACATTCGAGTTCCCGTCAGTGGCAAGAATCAGAAATTAATTTAGTTGTACAAATTGGCGCTCAATTGGGAGTCGCACTGCAACAAGTGGCTTTATTAACTCATACCCAACAGCAATCGGTAGAACTCTGTCAAGCTAAAGAAGCCGCCGATGCCGCCAACCGGGCAAAAAGTGAATTTCTAGCGAATATGAGTCATGAATTACGCACGCCTCTGAATGCAATTTTAGGCTTTACTCAACTGATGAATCAAGATTCTAGCCTGAGTCAAGAACAACAAGAACAGATCAAAATTATTCATCGCAGTGGCAAACATTTATTAGCCTTAATTAACGATATTCTGGAGATGTCAAAGCTAGAAGCCGACCAGATTAGTTTGAATGAAACCAGCTTTGATTTATTTCATGGGTTAGATTATCTCCAAGATTTACTCAGCACAAAAGTTAAAGCTAGAGGATTAGAATTTGAGTTAATCCGCGCTCAGAATCTCCCGCAATGGATTATTGCGGATGAAAATAAACTCAGGCAAATTCTGTTAAATTGTTTAGGACATTTGATGAGTTGGACAGACACCGGAATCCTACAAGTTAGAGTTAAACCGATATTCCCGAAGACAGGGAGTTTTTCTACAACCGATCCATCCGATCTTACCAGTCAGGAGATTAAACTTGAATTTGAAATTGAAACCACAGTACCGAATCGGGAATCGGTAGAAATTCAGGATTTATTTCAACCTTTTACATCAATTCAACGGAGTCTAACCTTTCCAGAAGCACAAGATTTGAGTTTACCCATTAGCCAACAATTTCTACATTTGATGCAAGGAACTATCGTGATCGAACGTTCCTCAAATCAAGGGGTAAAATTAACTTTAGTGATTCCTGTCCAACTCGCAGAAACTCAACTAAACTATCAAGTTTCCTCCCCTGGGAAAATTATCGGCTTATCCCCGAATCAGCCCCATTATCGCCTGTTGGTGGTGGAGGATCAAATTTCCTGGCGTTGTCATCTGACTCAGTTGATCGAACAAATGGGGTTTGAGGTCAAGGAAGCCGAAAATGGTCATGACGCTTTAATCCTTCAGCGTGCTTGGAAACCCCACTTAATTTTGATGAAAATGTGGATGCCCATTTTGAGCGGTTATGAAGTGATTCAACGCATTCGTCAGGAGGAATTTCCCGTTGAAAGTTCAGAGGAGGGGTTAATCAACTCTCAAACCGAAGTTGATGGAGGACTCCCCCATCAAACGATTATTCTTGCCATGATCCCATCGGGATCACAGGAGGATAAACAGTTGGCTGTATCTGTTGGTTTTGATGATTTTTTGTGTACACCTTTTCCAGAGGATGAACTTTTGTACAAAATAAGTGAATATTTAAAGGTGCAGTATCAATATGCACCCGAATTGTTATCTCAACCGCCAGGATTTCTGACCCATTCCCAAAGCATCGCTCTGACTCCGCCTCTGGTTTTACCGACTGCGTTAGAGGTGATGCCTGCCGAATGGGTCGAACAACTCTATCATGCGGCGGCTCAATGTAGCGATCGCTTATTATTGCAACTCATTGATCAAATTCCCTCTGAATATCAAGCGATGGCTCAACATTTGAGTCATTTAGTGGATAACTTCCGCTTTGATCAGGTCATGGAATGGGCGAAACAGCCTGAAGATTCAGCGCAGGAAACATAATGATTGAGAAACAACCCGATACTTCCAGAGGAAATATTCTGATCATTGATGATAATCCTGAAAACTTGCGATTATTATCACGAATGTTGGTTCGGCGGGGGTATGAAGTTCGTCAAGCTATAAATGGAATAATCGCGTTAAGAGCGATTGAAATTCAGCAACCCGATATCATTTTATTAGATATTATGATGCCTCAGATGGATGGCTATGAGGTGTGTAAATGGATTAAAAATAATCCCCAAACAACTGAAATTCCAGTGATTTTTTTGAGTGCTTTGGATCAAGTTCAAGATAAACTTAAAGGCTTTGCGGCGGGGGCGGCGGATTATATTACTAAACCGTTTCAATTTGATGAAGTTTTAGTACGGGTTCAAAATCAACTATCGTTACAGTTTGCTCGCAAACAAATTGTAGAATTGAATACGGAATTAGAACAACGAGTGAAAGAACGCACTCAACAACTAGAAGATGTTCATGCTCAACTGCTGAAAAAAGCACTTTATGATGAGTTGACGGCTTTACCGAATCGAGTTTTATTTATTCAACGCTTAGAAGCCACTGTTCAAGAGTTACAAGCAAATCCGAATATTCAGTTTGCTGTTTTATTTTTAGATTGCGATCGCTTTAAAGTAATTAATGATTCTTTGGGACATTCTGTTGGAGATCAATTATTAATTGCTATTGCCCAACGTTTACAATCTTCTTTACCCAATGTTGATATTTTAGCTCGATTTGGAGGAGATGAATTTGCAATTTTATTAACGAATTTAACTCAACCTGAAATAGCTATTGAAATGGCTGAAAAAATTATTGAGATTTTATCTCAACCTTTTTCGATTCTATCCTATCCGATTTATATTAATGCCAGTATTGGAGTTGCCTACAGTCAACCAGACTATACCCGACCGGAACAAATTTTACGCGATGTCGATACGGCGATGTATCGGGCAAAATCACGGGGAACTTCCTGTTATCAAGTTTTTGATTCCTCGATGTATCAAAATGCCTTATCGTTTTTACAGCTTGATACGGATCTTCGCACCGCAATTAAAGAACAACAATTTCGGGTGAATTATCAACCGATTATTGCTTTGAAAACAGGTAAAATTGTCGGTTTTGAAGCATTAGTTTGTTGGCATCATCCTCAACGGGGTTTAGTCCCTCCGGGCGATTTTATCCCCGTCGCAGAAGAAACAGGTTTAATTACAGAAATTGGCTATTGGGTTTTGCGACAAGCGGGAGAACAAATTTATCATTGGCAACAACAATTTACTGATATTCCTTTAACGATTAGTATTAATCTCACCCCTCGACAATTTACCCAAGGTAACTTAATTGCTCAACTGGATGAAATTATTCGGGAGACTCATCTCAATTCCCGGTCTTTAAAATTAGAAATTAAAGAAAGTGCGATTATGGATAATCTCAAAACTGCACAGATTATTTTAAATCAGTTACGACAACGAGAAATTCAACTCAGTCTTGATGACTTTGGGACGGGATATTCTTCTTTGAGTTATCTGCATTCGTTTCCCGTTGATACTTTGAAAATTGATCGCTCTTTTATTCAAGGGTTAGATGAAATTCCCCAAAAATTAGGCTTAGTTCCTGTGATTATTAATATTGCTCAAAAGATGGGAATGAATGTGATTGCAGAAGGCATCGAAACCGCTCACCAATTAGCGCAATTAAGACAATTAAATTGTGATTTTGGTCAAGGGTATTTCTTCTCACAACCGTTAAATCCTGAACAAGCCGTTAATTTACTATTATCATTCCCGCAATGGTAATTAATCAGTTATCAGTTATCAGTTATCAGTTATCAGTTATCAGTTCCCTGTTCCCTGTTCCCTGTTCCCTGTTCCCTGTTCCCTGCTAATTTAATAATTTCATTTAACGAGTAATATCAATTTTAATTTTTCCGCTAAAATCAGGAATTGGGGGGACAGGTTTAGTTAACTGTACCCGCACTTTTTCAACTAACGGTTGTTGTAATAAGGTGTCTGCTATTTCGGCTGCTAATCGTTCTAAAAGGGCAAATTTCTGAGTTTTAATAATATTCTCAACAGTGGTAATTGTGTGGCGATAATCGATAGTATCTGCGATCGCATCACTATTTCCGGCGGGTCTTAAATCCAACCACAAGGTCACATCCACCTCAAACCACTGTCCTAACACCTGTTCTTCGGGTAAATACCCCGTATAACCGTAGCTGCGAATCCCTGAAATCTGGATTGAGTCCATCATGGCTAAATTAATATGACATTTTCCAAGGGATATGTTATACTATTAAAAGTGTGGGTATGTAGCTCAGTGGATAGAGCATCAGGTTCCGGTCCTGAGGGTCGGGGGTTCGAGTCCCTCCATACTCGTTAAGTGTTAAGTGTTGTACAGTGAGACTTTCACCCTGAGCATCAGTACCTAAACCTGATGCTCTATGCCACTGCATGACTGAATTTAACTTTAAATTATCCTAACTAGCCTAGAAAAACCTCAGCAGGTTAGTCTTTACAATTTCTTTGTGTCTTTGTGTCTTTGTGGTTAAATTAAAGCTTAACCCTTGTCAAGATACCTACGGGAACTTCTATATAATAAAATACTTTTAATCTAATGGAAGATTTACTCAGTCCCTTCCCTTTATTAATTCTAATCTCAGTTTAGGAGGAACAATTCCCTTTGTCAAGGAAAATAAACTTAATACTCTTTGTTATCTAAAAATTCGCGTAACCGCATTAAATTAATCGTTTGGCCCAAATTTAACGGTAATACAGAAATTCCTTCTAAGCGAGATTGTACCCAACCTTCTCCCCAATACCACTCATGAAACCCATCAATTCCGCGACTTAATAACAGTCTTAAACAGTTGGGTTGGGCGACATCAACATAATGTTCAATCGAGATCGGGCCGAGGGAACTGGTAAAGGTTAATCCGGGTTGAAATTGTTCAGGAAGTCCAGAGTTAAATTGTTGAGGCCATAACCACTGTTGTAACTGACTTGGACGCATTAAGCTGTCTCGAATATCAGTTTCTTTAGCATTGATTTCAATACGAAGACTACTCTGTTGAAACGTACCCAGCATAATAATTTCACAAGTTTAAATAACTGTATCACTCATTCTATCAAAAACATCTTCTACTGACACCCAACACCCTAGTTAACAGATCATGTTGCCTGTTTCACACACCCTAGGTTAACAGGCAAGATGCCTGTTCCACACGACACCCGATAAAATAGCAGCAGGTACAAATTGTTAAAAACTGTAAACATGGCAGATCAACTCATTCGAGCAACGGCCGCTGATGGGGGAATTCGGGCTGTAGGCGTGATTACCACCCGTCTGACGGAAGAAGCGAGACAACGACACAAACTGTCTTATGTAGCAACCGCAGCGTTAGGGCGAACCATGGCCGCGGGGTTGCTGTTAGCATCAAATATGAAGCGGGCAGAGTCCAGAGTCAATATCCGCATCAAAGGCGATGGGCCCTTGGGAGGAGTCTTAGTAGATGCGGGGTTAAATGGCACTGTCCGGGGTTATGTCGATTATCCTGATATCGAACTTCCCCCCAATTCCCTCGGAAAATTAGATGTCGGGGGTGCTATTGGTGACAAAGGTTATGTGCGGGTGGTGCGAGATGTCGGTTATGGCTATCCCTATACCAGTACCGTTGAATTAGTGTCGGGTGAAATTGGCGATGACATCACCCACTATTTAGCGAATTCCGAACAAACACCTTCTGCTTTAGTATTAGGGGTATTTGTTGATAAAGAAGGAGTGCAAGCTGCTGGAGGTTTATTATTACAAATCTTGCCAAAAGCGGCAATGAATGAAGAACTGATTACTAAATTAGAATCCCGTGTGGGGAGTTTATTGGGATTTACACCTTTGTTGAGAGAACATAAAACCTTACCCGATATTTTCCAAGAATTATTAGCAGATATGGGGTTAGTAATTTTACCCGAATCTCAACTGGTTCGCTTTGATTGTAGTTGTTCCTTTGAACGGGTATTAGGAGCCTTAAAAATGTTCGGAACAGAAGAACTCCAAGATATGATTCACAAAGATAATGGCGCTGAAGCCAAATGTGAATTCTGCGGGGAAATGTATCATGCCAATTCCGACCATCTTAGCCAACTAATTGAAGATTTACGCATTCAACCTGAACCCCCAGAAGTGCGGAAAAATTCTATTTTATTTTGAAGGGGTGTTAGCCGTTGACCGTTGGCTGTTGACCGTTGACAGTTGGCTGTTGGCGGTTGACCGTTGGCTGTTAGCAAGCGAGGACACTTCCCTGCTTCCCCTGCTTTCCTTGCTGTTTCAACATCAGCAATGGTATAACACGTAAACAACCGGAGCCAGGTCACGCCCCGTGCTTTCAAGCTGGGGAAGTTTAAACGAAGAACTCCCTCCTGTCTTCTTTCTCGATTCCTGGGGGTAAAATTTTAGTTTGCTTCAAGCTGTTTGGGTGAATTGTGATGAGTGAAAACCAAGAACAACAAAGTCAAAGCCAATCCTCTAATACTACTGCCTCCGGGAATCCTCCCCAAATTCCGATTCGTTCCCTGGTTAGGAAAAGTCGCGCTGAGTGGCTAAAGGAACTTTGCACGAGTTTGGAAGTTGGTAACACCCAACAACCCACTCCCGATGAAACTCCTAATTCCTCTGAGTTGCCAAAAACAGCCAGTCAAATCGTTCTTTATCAACAGCCTCCAGCGTCATCTTCTCCTCAACCCGAAAAACGCAAACGCTTTGTTTTACCAAAAACGATTCCGTCCAGCTTAATTCCTCTGGTACTCTCGTTATTGATTTTAGTTCCCGGTGGTATTGGCGTCTTAGCAGTGGGTCTGTTGTTTCGCTTGCCCGCTTTACCCAATTGTCCTAAAATTTTCTGGCCAGTGGCGTCTGCTTCCCTACGGTTATATTGTGCAGAATCCGCCGCGAATAAACAAACCGTTGAAGATTTATTAGTAGCAATTGATTTAGTCAATAGTTTACCCAAAGATCATCCCCTGCGGCCTGAAATCAATCGCCAAATTGAACGCTGGTCAATGGAGATTTTGAATTTGGCTGAGGAGATGTTTCAAGCCGGACAACTTCCAGAAGCCATTGCTGCTGCTGAAAAAACCCCTGAACATACCCCGGCTGCTGCCCAAGTTTCTAAACGGATTGATCAATGGAACTCGATTTGGGAAGAAGCGGAAGAATTCTATCAGAAAACTGAGGATTTAATGCGAAAAGAAAGTCTAAATTTAGCGTTTAAACAAGCGACATTATTATTGAATTTAGGGAATAATTATTGGGCTACTACCAAATATCAAGAACTGACGGATTTTATTGCCATTGCCCGTGAAGATAGCCAAAAATTAGCCAAAGCTAGAAGTTTAATTGAACAGGGCAGTTTAGATAATTTGGTAGCGGCAACAAAGTTAATTGATCAACTTTCTACAGACAGTTATTTACAGGAGGCCGGACAAAAAGAAATTACTAGCATCAGCAATAAAATTATGGCGTTGGCGGAAGAAACCCTGAAAAATGGCAATTGGCAAGAAGCCATTAATATTGCTAATAAAATCCCCAGTAGTGGCAATTTACAAGAAAATATCAAAGATTTTGTGATCATCGCCCAAGCCCATGCTCCGGCTTTATTAGATACCGTTGCGGGCTTAAAAGATGCGATCGTCCAAACCCAAAAAATCGGTCGAGATCGCCCCCTCTATCAAAAAGCCCAGGAATATATTCGCAATTGGCAAGGATCAATTGACGATGTTGCTACCTTAGAACGGGCGCGACAATTGGCTCAACCCGGCGGCGTCAACGATCTCAGAGCCGCCATCGCCCAAGTCCAGACCATTCCCGCCTCAAACCCTCGTGGACAGGAAGCGAAAACACAACAGGTGAGTTGGACACGTCGGATCGAGGAAATAGAAGATAAACCCTTATTAGACATGGCGGAACAATTGGCCAGTTTTGGCGATCCCGATTCCCTTAAACAAGCCATCGCCCAAGCTCAAAAAATCGGTCGCGGACGTACCTTATATGAAAATGCTCAAAATCAGATTGCCGAATGGACAGATCGCAGTCAACGATTAGAATATCAACCTATCTTAGATCGGGCAGAACAGTTAGCCTCTGAAGGCAATTATGCCGAGGCGATCGCCCAAGCGCAACAAATCAACTCTGGTATCGTATTATACAACACCGCCAATAGCAAAATTCGTCAATGGAAAACCCAACTGCGCGATCTCGAAAATCTCCAAAATTCAGAAACTCTAGCAGCACCAGGTACCCCAGATTCCTACGTTGCTGCGATTAAAATGGCCAATCAAGTCTCTAATTCCAGTGGATTACGATCACAAGTCGATCAACTGATTGATCAATGGAGTCAAAATTTATTGCAACTGGGTTTAGATCAATCAACTTATGATATTCCTGGGGCGATCGCCATCTTAAAGAAAATTCCCTCCCGCAGTAGTGCTTATTCCCAAGCTCAANAACTTTGGCAACAATTTTTCTATACTTTTGTCTTGACTTACTTCCTTTTTGTTTATGGGCTAACTTTTGCTGTTTGCGTTTGAGGTTTTTCTCATGCTTGGCAAGGTGTTTAGGATTATCGTATTTAAAAACCTTTTCACCATCAGTTACAACAGCAAAGTGTTTGATTCCTAAATCAATCCCGTAAATCTTACCTTCTGAAACAGTAGGATTTTCCCCTTCAATTTCAGTCAATATAGATGCCAAATATTTCCCGGAAGGTGTTTGACTAATAGTTACAGTCTTGATTTTTCCTTCAATGGGTCTATGTATTTTGGCTTTGACTATCCCAATATTGCCAGGAAGTTTAACATTACCCTCAACAATTTTGACGTTTTGAGGATATTGAATTGACTGTTTACCTTGTTTAGACTTAAACTTAGGGAAACCTGCACGTTGAGCAAAAAAGTTTTTGTAAGCTGTGGTTAAATTAAGTGTTGTAGCTTGTAAAACCTGGCTATAACAATCAGCCAACCACAGGGTATCTTCGGCTTTTTTGAGCTTAGGAAGTAGGGCGTTGAGTGCTAAGCGTCCCAGCCATGACCCCGTATCTTGATAAACCTGAATGGATTTATTTAAGGCATAATTCCACCACCAGCGCGAACATCCAAATGTTTGGGCTAGTCGTGCTTTTTGCCATGCAGTTGGATACAGACGGACTTGTACAGCTTTATGTAGCACTCGATTTGCACCTCCTGGTCTGAATATATTACTACATACTCCCGAAAACAGTAAAAACAATCGGAAAGATGGGGTCAACTCCGTACCTACGTTGACCCGCCTTTGAACCCACCGCTCACCTGGGTTATTGTAGAGCGGGGGACTTCCCGGCGGTGTAAGTTAAGAAAAACTAGAATTGACACCCATGAAACAGTCTATCTGAGAAATCAGCCTAAAATTAATCTTATGGCTAACTTGCCAGAAGTGGACAGATCCTGTTTAGCCGTCTATCTATTACCCCGTCTACATTTATGATTAGCAACTTATATATTACTGGCCTTGAATTCAATAGCGGTAAATCCTTGATTCTGTTAGGAATTATGGAATTACTCTCCAAGCGAGTTCGACGGTTAGGGTTTTTTCGTCCGATGATTAAGGCAGGAATTCAACCGGATAATGATATTGAACTGGTTCGCAGTCGATATCATTTAGACTTTCCTTATGAGGATTATTATGGTGTCACCCATGAAGAAGCCCGGACTTTAGTAGCAGACGGACAGTATGAAGAAATCTTAAAACGGATTATTGAAAAATACAAAGCCCTAGAAGAAAAATGTGATTTCATGGTCTGTGAAGGAACGGATTTTACCGATATTATTTCTGCTTTTGAATTTAACTTTAATGCTGAAATTGCCAATCAACTCTCTGCACCTATTTTATTAGTTGCTAACGCCCAGGGGAAAACCTTAAAAGAAGTGGTTGGTATTGTTAAAAGTGAGCGAGAAGCCTTTATTGAAAAAGATTGTAGTATCATTGCTACAATGGTGAATCGGATTCCACCAGAACAATTTCAATCGGTTTTTGATCAACTTGAACATATTTGGTCTTATGATGATCCCGTGTTTGTTTTACCTGAAATAGAAGCCTTGGGAAAACCAACAGTAGGGGAAATTGTGGCTGTGCTTGAGGGTCGATTTGTTCATGGCGATCCCGAACAATTAAAACAGGAAGTGTTAACTTCTAAAGTAGCAGCAATGCACGTTCCTAATTTCTTATTTCATATTCGAGAAGGAAGTTTAATCATTACCCCAGGCGATCGCGCTGATATTATTTTAGCCTGTTTAGCCTCGGCTTTTTCCGAAAATTATCCTAATATTGCCGGAATTATTTTAACAGGGGGGTTAGAACTGTCTCCCTCCCTGCACAAATTAATTAAAGGTTTTAAAAAATGGACAGTTCCCATATTTGCAGTAGAAACGGATACCTACAGTACCGCGACTAAAATTAACCAAGTTCACTCAAAAATCACTCCCGATAATGAACGAAAAATCGCCTCTGCTTTAGGGGTATTTGAAAACCATATTGATACCTCTCAAATCGAAAAACGGATTTCTTTATCTCGTTCTTCAAGAATTACTCCGATTATGTTCGAGTATGAACTGGTTGCACGGGCAAAAAAACAACGTCAACATATTGTTTTACCCGAAGGAACAGAAGAACGCATTTTAAAAGCCAGTGAAATTTTATTACGGCGGGGCGTTGTGGATATTACCCTATTAGGAAATCCCGAAGAAATTCGAGAAAAATCTACCTCATTAGGCTTAAAACTCGAAGGCGTTAATATTGTTAATCCCCTGACTTCTCCCTGGTATGAAGACTATGCTCAAACCTATTATGAACTCCGAAAACATAAAAAAATTACAGAAGATTGTGCGCGAGATGTACTCCACGATTTGAGCTATTTTGGTACAATGATGGTCTATAAAGAGATGGCTGATGGTATGGTTTCCGGGGCCGTTCATACCACTGGACATACTATCCGTCCGGCTTTAGAATTTATCAAAACTCAACCGGGATGTTCGATTGTTTCTAGTGTATTTTTTATGTGTTTAGAAGATCGGGTTTTAGTCTATGGAGATTGTGCGGTGAATCCGAATCCTAACCCTCAACAATTAGCGGATATTGCGATTAGTTCGGCTTTAACGGCTAAACAATTTGGCGTTGAACCTTTAGTGGCTATGTTATCCTATTCGACGGGAGAATCGGGTCAAGGGGAAGATGTGGATAAAGTTCGAGAAGCCACATTAATTGCTCGAAAATTACGCCCCGATTTAAAAATAGAAGGCCCTATCCAATATGATGCGGCTGTTGATGAAGATGTTGCTAAAACTAAACTTCCTGGAAGTGAAGTCGCCGGACACGCAACTGTATTTATTTTCCCTGATTTGAACACCGGAAATAATACTTATAAAGCTGTTCAACGGTCGGCTGATGCTGTTGCTATTGGCCCGGTTTTACAAGGTTTAAATAAACCCGTTAATGATTTAAGTCGAGGCTGTACGGTTACTGATATTGTGAATACCGTAGCGATTACAGCGATTCAAGCTCAAAGTATTAATAGTTTAAATTAATATGAAGAAAGAAAGGGCGGGTTTAGGGAGATAATTACTGATCATTAAAGCTCGTCTCGGAACCCGCCCCTACGGTTTAATTGTTGANCAAGTTTCCCAACACAAGCTGCATCTAGCCAATGGGTTTTAGGTAGGTTTAATCGAGTGCGGTTAAATTTAGTTAAACCACCGGAGCCAGTTGAAACAGATAAACCTGTTTCTTTTAATCCATTAAATAGTGACCATCGAGTTGAATTTACCACAGTAGCATCTTTTAAGGGTTGTTTAGCTTGTTTTAAAATCCGTTGCAGTAAGTTAGGTTTACCTGATAGGAAATCTTGAATATCTTGATTTCCTTTCTTTTGATTACAGTCATGACAAGCAACAGTAAGATTGGAAATTCGGTCAGTTCCGCCTTGGGATTTGGGGTGAATATGTTCTACTTCTAAGGGTACGTTTTCAACCCCACAGTAGGCACATTTTCTACTCCATTTTTCCAGTAAATATTGCCGAACTTCGTATCCCTGTAGCTCTCCTTGTTGGTACTCAATTCCAGAGATTTCAGGATTTTCAAGTTGTTGCAAGTCAAATCTGACTAACTCTTGAACAATTGAACGAATGGGTACAAACCTAATTAGTTTACTGACCCAAGTTAGAGTTGTTTCAACTCGATGTTGTAAAGAAGGTGCTAACCATCCTTTTGAACGTTTTCGATTGAGAAANAAAAAATGCGATCGGATATTTTTTAACTCAACTCATTTTTAATATTCTGAAACAACCAATAATCCTGATATTCTGATAAAATAAACTCCATCGCCTCTTCTAATTTAACTTCTAAATCATGGTTTTGGATATCCACGATCATTTGATAGAATAATTCAAACAGAAGTCGCTCATTTTGATTTAATAACATGAGTTTTCCATTCCGAGAGTGATGAAATCTTTCTAATTCTAATTGGCTTTTTTGACCACTGATGGGATAATCATTTTGATCTCGACATAGAATAAATTTTAAATTCGGTTTTTGAACCATTAACTCATTCCAATTTTTGATCCGATGGAAAAAGGGTGATCCTCCTAAATGCAAAAATCCGACTACAAAACTATGGGTTTGAGTTTGGATGACTAAATGTTCAGGAATTACCCGTTTTCCTAAATGTAACATATCGACACTTAAGGGAAAAATCACTAACATTAACGCTTCTAAAAGTGTTGTCAATTTTCCCCAATCATCGCTATCAGTAATAATTTTAGGTTTGGATAAAATCGCTTCTAATAAAATTTGTTGTTCATTAAAATAATTTCTCAGTTGACGTTTAACGAGAGAATCTGACAAAGGGATGAATCTAAATAACTCAGAATTAAAAATTTCTAGGTTTTGCTGATTATTTTTAGCTAAAAATTCCGTGATTTGACCCATCGCTTGTTTCAGTTGTTCCATATCCGTTTCCATCTGTTGTAACCGTCTTTCTACCTCGGCTTCATCAGGTTTTGATACCGGAATTAGTTGATGTTTGGGAAGGGGAATTCCATCAACTTTATATCGATAATAATCCGCCGCCACATTTAAGACTGTACGAATAGAAAGATGATTTAAAATAGCATTAATTTCATCGGCTGCAAATAAATCATCAACAGTAATCCCTAAAAATTGTATTTTTAAATTCAATAACTGTTCTAATTGTTGATTAGAAGGACGGTTAAGGAAAACTTGAGACTGAGACACACGATCAATAATTGATCCATCAAAAACGGCTTTAAATTGTTGCCAGCGATCGGGAAATAGGTTTAAAATAATTAAACTATTAGGAACATGGGTAAAAATCTCTTTAACGGCGGTTCCAAAACAGTGTAATAAGCGTTCATTGTGTTTTAATCCTAATCCCTCCAATTGATCAAAAACAATTATTAAAGGTTCATCTAATAAAGATAAACATCCCAATACTTTTAACGCTTCTAAAGAGGCTTCCTCTCGACTGATTTCATCTTCCCAAGAGGGTAATCCTACCCGGTCTAATTCCTCTTGAGGTAAGTTATTCATCGCCAACCATTGAGTAATAATTTGGCGACGGTTAAAGTCGGTATAGCCACAAAATTTCACAATTCCTTGTAAAAATTTAGGCGCGTAACCTGCGGCGGAAAAGTTATTATTCCACCATTCTAAGGCTCGTTTTTCAATATGTTGCCAAAATTCCCGTTTAGTTTTAGTTTCCGCTTGGGATAAATCTGTAAATAGCTTTAAATTTCCTCCTTGAATCAGTTGTAAAATTTTCTCATCTTTTTGCGTTTTTGAGGTAAAATAGTTATTGGTAGATTTAATAATTTCGGCAAAACTATTCGCCAATAAATATTCCATTTGCGTGTGAATACTATTGGGGACAATTTGGATTAAGGATTCTAAAATCCGGCTGTAGGTATGGAATAAAACCGTGTCGGGGTTATTGGGTTGACGGATAAATAATAACCGATTTTTCGTTAATAAATCTTTAGCTAATCGCATCATCAGGTGGGTTTTTCCCGAACCCGGTTCTCCGATTACCACTGCACCTTTAGTTTGATGATTGGGGTCTAATTTAATATCTCCTAAAATTGCTTTTAGGAGATCGCATTCTTCCGAAAAAATTCCCCTAAAATCCGGGTGATCTTGAAACGGCGTATCAACGCGACTGGTTCCAAAAGGATTAGGTTGAGATTGTAATTCATTTTTGAGAAACTCATTAACAATATGTTTATAGAGTTGATAGGTAAATAACGCATCATATTTCGCTCGATGAGCTAAATCCTTAGTAAAAAATTGACCCTCTAGTTTTAGTCTTAAATGTTTACTTAACGCCTCTAAAGAATGACTATTTAATTGGGGTAAATAACGTTGAGCCAGTTCAAAACTACACTGAAAATCTAATTGCGGTGCAGAAATTCCCACCGCTTTAAAAGTATTTCTCAAGATTTCAATATCATGTTGAGCATAATGACAGATAATCACCTGAGATTGAGCGATTTCAACAAATTCTTTTAAAATCTGTTTTAAAGGTTTAGTGCGATGGGGAATTTTCGGACTTTGGGGATGATTTTCAGCAAAGGCTTCATAA
Organism: Planktothrix serta PCC 8927; assembly: GCF_900010725.2. Classification (NCBI taxonomy): domain Bacteria; kingdom Bacillati; phylum Cyanobacteriota; class Cyanophyceae; order Oscillatoriales; family Microcoleaceae; genus Planktothrix; species Planktothrix serta. The sequence goes on from NZ_LR734861.1 coordinate 48,607, forward strand.
ATTAATTCTCCTTGATGATTCACAATTGCTAATTCTCTTAAAATCGGTTGTCCTTCGGTATCAATGACAATAAAATGGGTTGTAGTTTTCATAGGACTCAAACAGAATAAACTTTATGGAGAGAGAGAATCAAATGATCAAGATCACAAAAGACCCTCGACGTTTCTCACTCGCTTCTATGTTCATTGTCACTCACAATGAACGTTATTATCACAGGGTTTTTGAGATCAGCGTCCCTGATATCACTGGAAAAATACGGAATAATTGAAGAATCAAGTTAATTACCCCTATTGCTTCAACTGTTACGGACTTGGAGACGCATGATGAAATATCCTAAACCCCTACGCTCTAACCCCTATAGCAGTTACCGCGATCCCAAAACGGGACGATGGTTGATTGTTAAACCCCTGGAGACTTCCGCTAAAATGGATGAAGCGTAACGTTTTGTAAATCAGTGGGTTGTGATAACACAAGGTTATATCTAGCTGCATCAAGGAACTTGGATCAGCAGCTACTTGAATTACATTTCATATTAAGTATTTTTGAGTAGAGGAATTCTCACTCAAAAATTTTCGGTTTTTAAAGCGGTAAAGTGTCAACTGGATTCCCTAATAATCGCAGAATAATATCTACATTATTTAACTCGCCAACAATACGGCGGACTGGTTTCGGCCAAACTTTAACTAAGGTTGGAGTCGCAGAAATTTGATCCGCTTCTGCTAAGTCGGGATGTTTTAAAACGTCTATAACTTTCAAGGTATAAGGATGACCAATAGAACGTTCTAATAATTGATGGAGCGTTTGTAGAGTTTTTTCTGTCACCAAACTATGACCCGATACAAATAATCGTAAAACAAACCCTTGGTTTTCTAGAAATTCCGGTTCAGGAGATAAATTTAATTGAAAATTGGGAGATCGGAGTTCCGATAAATTTTCAGGGGTTGTTGAATCATGACTTAAATCGTTTTTTTTAACCTCAACAATCAGATCATGATTTTCCCAAAGTTCAGGAAATTGATCATAGTAAGTCGCAATAATTAAAGGATTACAAAACTCCTCTGAACCCGTTGCGGGTTGCCAAATTAAATCCCCCGTATCAAAAATAGTATTTAATAAGGTTTGATATTGTAAAACCGGAGGATAAGCTTCTGCGGAAAACTGGATTTGTTGGGTTTGGGGGTCAACCCATCGGTCATAAGTTGCGGTATAGCAAGGAATCAAAAAATGAGGGGGTTCTGGTAAACTCAAGATTTCTTGCAAATAAGTGCAAAGATGAGAATGCCAGCGACGCTGTTTATTGGGGTCAATACAATAAACTAAATCTCCCCCTGGAGTAAATAAAGCGATCGCCTTAAATAAATGATTAACCGTAGATTGAACTAAATTCAAAACAGCATTCCGTACCAAATGTTAAAATTTTAACCCTTAAATCGGTGAATCGTGACTTCACCTAGAAAAATACTGGGATACTCAAAGATTCATGAAACTAGAGAACCCAGAATCAGAAGAAAAACATGGGAAGGTTGGAAGCCTCGTCTATAAGCGAGCGCGGAGGAAAACCGGGACAAAAGCGGTTAAAACCGCCTGAGTTCTTTTAGAATCCGTAAGAATAACCATCCTTTTTATGAATTGATTGACAATATTTATGACTAATTCCTGTTANGAGAAATCGAGGTTGACGATAGCGAGTTTTACGGTTTCTTCGGGAACGACGTAATGAACGTCGAGATTCCAAAGACATTTTAATCGTTTGACCCCGATGGGTTAATTCTGCACCCCAAATTACTTTGTTTCCTTGAACTAATGCAATTCCAGTGGTTTTTGAACCCGGATCAATTTTGAGGGTTATTTGTTGTATTTCTGGTTCGGGTTTTGACTCCTTTAAGATAATAGTAAACGGATAACGACGATAAACAGCAGCTTGACCTTGATTCAATAACAATCGAGCTTGAGCAGGATGTATTGGGCTTTGAGGTTGTTTATTCGGAGCAATTACAAAGACGTAATTGGACATAAAATAACTCCTATTTCTAGGGTAATGTTCGCTTCGCCAATGTTTTCTGAACTTTTGGCGCTAACAACACTGTCTTACCCCTCGTAAAACTGTTTAATTGTTAACAATAGAGCCACAAACTAGCGTCGCATTCGTGGGTATTATGATCCAGAAAACGTAGCCGTTAGGCTGAGGCGGGTACGAGCTATCTAAAGTTGGAGGCATGAAGCCCCGTCTCTTCAGAGCGGGGTGCTGACTGATAGTTTTACTTTATGCCATTGCCGGGGGAATTGGGCTTAAATTTTACATTTTTGTTAGAGTTAGACTCGTCCTCGTAACATTTGACTCATCTCGTTAGGGAACGGAGAGACCTCTAAACAAATTTCTTCGGTAATCCGTCCTTCCTGATAGAGATTGTAAAGGGATTTGTTCATTGTTGTCATCCCTTCATAGGTATCTTTGAGCATAATTTGATTAATTTCTTCAAACTTGTCTTTAACGATGTATTCCTTAATTACATCGGTATTGATCAAAACATCGTGAAAAGCCGCCCGTTTACCATCGGTAGTTTTACACAACAATTGAGCAATAATCGCCACTAGAGATTCGGAAATAGATACTTTAATCGAAGGTTGTTCCTCGGCGGTAAACATATCTAAAATCCGAGTTAACGTTTTCACCGCACTATTGGTGTGTAACGTTCCAGAGACTAAGTGACCCGTTTGTGCTGCTTTTAAAGCAATTTGCATCGTTTCCTTGTCCCGAATTTCCCCTACCAGTAAAACATCGGGGTCTTGACGCAACGCTCCTTTAAGCGCATTAAAAAACTTTAAGGTATGGCGTCCGACTTCTCGGTGTTTAATCAGGGATTTTTTACTTTCATGAACAAATTCTACCGGGTCTTCAATGGTAATAATATTGTAGGCATAGTTGCGGTTCATGTAGTCAATCATCGCCGCCAGGGTGGTAGACTTACCCGAACCCGTTGGCCCTGTAACTAGAATTAACCCTTTGTGATATTGACAGATTTTTTTAAACACCTCTGGTAACTTCAACTGTTCCAAAGTCAAAATCGTGGAACCAATTAACCGCAATACCAGTGAAGGGCCATTGAGGGCATCAAAGATACTAATCCGAATTCGCACAAAGCCCAAATCTGCCGCGCCGTCAAAGTCGAGATTTTCTTGAAATTGGTGGATTTCCTCATCGGTTAACACCTCCATCAACCAACTCATAAACGTATTTAAGTCGGTGTTCGGCCACTCTAAAGGGACAATATCCCCCCGTTTACGAAAGCGTGGGGGTTCATTAACGCCTAAGTGAACGTCCGAAGCCCCCTCATCGTTGGCTCGTTTGACAATTTCATGTAACGTCGGATTACCAGGGCTAGGGCCTTTGTTTCTGGGTGTCGCCATCACCGTTACTTTAGTCGCCGCAGCTTGAGCCGATGCAGCAACAGCACCACTGACAACAGTAGCCCCAGGTGGGGGAGGTGCTTTCGGTGCAGGTGGACGTGGCGGAACCCCAGGCACTGGTGGACGAGGAACAGGTGGACGCTCTGATTGTGTCATCGGAAAAATGGGTAGAAACCCCTAACTTCTAGTTAGGCTTTACATTTCCCCTTCCGGGGAGGAGGGTATGGTTGCCCTCCTAACACACCTATTTCTAGGGTAAAGTTAGCTTCGCCAAGGTTTTAAGAGCTTGCTAGGTTAGTGGCACTTCCTTAACCCGATAAAGATGTTTAACCACTAACGACAGAGCCTGGGACTAGCTACGCATCCACAGGGTGTCATGACTCAAAAAACGTAGTCAATTAAGACTTAGGCTGGTCAACTAATGCTGAAGGTGAGGCATTACTTCGCGTAGCCTGCGCTCCGCCCATAGCCCCTTTACTTCAGTACGGGTTGCTGACATCGCGTGACCTTCAGTAGAAAAAATCAATTCGGGCTGAAATATCGAATACTCTCAGTCTACCGCTTTGGGAAGCCTACAACAAGTTAGCTGTTGATGGTTGACTGTTGACTGTTGACTGTTGACTGTTGACTGTTGACTAATTACTGATTACTGATTACTATTTATTCCCTGTTCCCTGTTCCCTGTTCCCTGTTCCCTCATTAATATGAATTCAGTGGATTTAGCCTTTACATCTGCTTTAGAACAAGCACGATTAATTCGCACAAAAGTTTTATCTCCTTTAGAATTAATTGATTTTTATTTAGATCGAATTCAACGCTTAAATCCGCAGTTGGGTTGTTATTTTACCGTCATTGCAGAAACTGCTATAGAACTCGCCCAAACCCAAACGGAACAACTCACCCAAGCTTCTGATATTAACGAATTACCGCCCTTTTTTGGGGTTCCTATTTCAATCAAAGATTTAAACCCCGTTGCGGGAGTAGCCTGTACTTATGGTTCACGGGCATTACTCGATAAAATAGCAACTTATGATGATGGAGTTGTTAGTCGCATTCGTCAAGCGGGATTTAATATATTAGGCAAAACCGCCACTTCAGAAGTCGGCTCATTACCCTACACCGAACCCGATGGCTTTCCTCCCGCTCGTAACCCTTGGAATTTAGATTATACCCCCGGTGGTTCCAGTGGAGGCGCAGCCGCAGCCGTAGCCGCCGGATTATCCCCCGTTGCTCATGGGTCGGATGGCGGGGGTTCAGTTCGTGGCCCTGCCTTTTGTTGTGGTTTAGTCGGAATTAAACCTACGCGGGGGCGAGTGTCCCATGCTCCAGTCGGAGACTTTCAAAGTGGGATTTCTAGCGATGGCCCCCTAGCCCGTACCGTTGCCGATGCTGCGGCATTATTAGATGTAATGTCAGGATATATTTTAGGTGATCCCTATTGGTTGCCTGATCCGAATCCTTCCTTTTTAGCTGCGACAAAACAGCCTCCCAAGTCTTTAAAAATTGCAGTAGCAACGTCTATTTTACCCGTTGGTCAAGCCTCCCCAGACTGTGAACAAGCGGTTAAAAATACCGTTAAGCTTCTGGAACAATTAGGTCATCAAATAGAAGTTATTAACCCCGATTTTACTGATATTATTGAACCGTTTACTTTGGTTTGGAAATCGGGAGTCGCAGCAGCCGGAATTCCTTCAGAGTATTTAGGTTCGGTGAATCAATGGTTAATGGAAACCCAAATAACAGCCGGACAATATTTGCAAGCGGTGTCTAAAATGCAGGTGGCAGGTCGTCAAATTGTCGCTTCATTAAGTCCCTTTGATGTTATTGTTTTACCCACCTATATGCACCCAGCAATTTCTGTGGGAGAATATGCTCAACTTTCGCCAGAAGAAACATTACAGCGTATTATTGAATGGATCGCTCCCTGTCCCGCTTTTAATGTTAGTGGTCAACCGGCGATCGCTATTCCCACAGGTTTCACGTCTGAAGGTTTACCCGTTGGGGTGCAATTAGTGGGAAAACCCGCAACGGAAGCCACTTTAATCGCCTTAGCAGCACAACTAGAGGCGGCACAACCCTGGGAACACCATCGCCCCCCCATAGGAATGACGTAATTCGATGTTAAACTTTTGAGATTGTTTAACCCAGACATTTGATTATGCCTGAAATTCCGGGATCTGGTTTTTCTATTCTTTCTCAACTCCAGGGGAAAAAATTGTTCTTTCCCTTGAGTTTTTTAACGTCTACAATTGTTAGCAGTTTTCTGCTGTTTCCTCTTTCAGTGCGTGCAGCAGAATCTGTTGTGATCAGACAAGGATTTATTTATGCTACGGTTTCGGTAAAAGACTTAAAAGAATTTGCAGAAACCGGAAAAGTTCCTTTAGGATTATTGGGTTATTTTAGTTTTTTAACTCCCGAACAAAAGCAACAGGCTTTAGGAGCTTTAAACATTAAAATTAAAATCCAAGATGAAACGGTAGATGCCATTGTTAATAGTCAAGTCGGAACTCGACTTTTAACTGATATTGATACCATTATTTCTTCTGAACAATCCCAAGGAGGGACTGCAATTAAAGAAGCGATTTTGTTGTCTGGTAAATCTCCCCAAGGGTTATCGGTTATTAATTTTTTAGAAAACTATCCCCTATCTAAAATTGAGATTAATGTTCCTAAAGCCTTTCAGGTTTTAAAACGATTAAATCAAGGATTTTGGCAAACTCAAAGATTACTATTAGAAGTTTTACCCAAATTTCCCACCGGAGACTTTCAACCTCCACCAATTACCTTTGATCCAACTCAAGCAGGGCCAGGAAAAGTTGAAATTACCCAAATAGAATTGCTGGATCAACAACGAAATCGTAATATTCCTGTTTATATTTATTCATCCTCCGCAGCCACACCCGATAAACCCCTAATTCTTTATTCTCACGGTCGGGGTTCAGATTATCAAGAATTACGCTATTTAATGGAACATTTAGCCTCCTATGGCTATACTGTTATTGTTCCTGAACATCCTGGGAGTAACGCCACTTATGTAGATAAGAATTTGTTTTTATCTCCCACAGAAATTATTGAACGCCCCCAAGATTTGATTTTTACGTTGGATGAATTAGAAAAATTGAATACCAATGATCCGAGATTTAAAGGTAAATTTAATACAAATAATACTTTAGTTTTTGGCTATTCTTATGGAGGAGCAACGGCTTTAGCTTTAGCGGGAGGAGAGTTTCAAATTGATGAACTCAGGAAAAATTGTGATCAAAGCTTTATTACTTTTAGTTTAGGAAAAGCTACCCAATGTTTAGCCGCAGAACTTCCGAAAGATCGCTATCACTTTAGTGATCCTCGAATTAAACGGGCGATATCCTTTGCTCCGACCGCTTCTGTTTTATTTGGAAAAACTGGATTAAATAAAGTTCAGGTTCCCACATTGATTTTAACACAATCTTCCGATAAAGTCACTCCGGCTTTACCTGAACAAATCGCCATTTTTCCTCAAATTAAAACCGAGAAATTATTATTAGGGGTTTTAGGAGCGACCCATTTAAGTGTTCGAGATCCTGGAACAATTGGGGATCAAAGTTGGATTCCCATTACTCCGATTTCTGGCGGTGAAGTAATTGCTGAGGCTTCAAAAGATGTCCGTAATTATGCTAAAATAATTGCCTTAGCAACCGCAGCACAGTTAACTCCAGAAGCAGAAAAATATCAGGTATTCCTGACACCCGAATATTATCGCTCTATTTCAACTCAAGCTTTTCCCGCGCGTTTAATTACGGATATTCCTCCAGAAACTCAAGTTTTTATTGAAGAGTTATTAGAAACTCAATATTAATATCTAGCAGTCCTAAATAGGTTGTAATATTTTATCGTAGGGTTTGGTTTCCAAACCCAGGCGCAAAGAGGGTTTGGAGGGACACATTGGTGTCAACTTAAGTCATAATGCCCTGAAATAAATTTCGGGCTAAGAAGCGATCGGCATCTAAAGATGACTCAAGACTTGTCTTTCTTAACCCGTTTTAACGGGTTTAAGCTTTTAGCCTGAAATTTATTTCAAGGCTTTTGGCGTTAAGTTGACACCGATGGGAGGGACATCACCCCTACAGGTTTTGATCACAAATCCTTTAGGATTGCTATAGTATACTTTCAGGGGTAAACTCTAGTCATTGAGGATATTGACATTGCAACTGCTCATTCCTTTTGAATTGCAGTGTTCTCCCTCTCAAACCCTCTTAATGTACAAACTGCTCAAATCCGATGATAGCAGTTGTATAAATACAGTGATTGACTGATACTAATCCAGCGAGCGTGAACCGTAAAATCTGTTTCTTTCAGTTAAGCTGTTCCCTATTCCCTATTCCCTGTTCCCTGCTATACAATAAATTCCCATAAATATGGTTATCTAAAAATTGCTTATGACTCCTAAAAAAATTCTAGGCTGGGGCGCTGTTGCTTTAGTTGTTGTATTTATTTCCTCTGGCGATACGTTTAAATTTTTGCCCAAACCCGCCAGAGAAGCGAGTAAAACCAGTCGTGAGTTTGTTGTGAGTTTATGGCCGAAATGGTTACGGCCTAAAGACACCAATGAAAAACGAGAGAAAGAACTAGAAAAAATTGAAAAAGGTCAGGGAGCGAAATAGGGTGTCAGGTGTCGGTTGTTGGTTGGCTGTTAACCGTTAACAGTCAACCGTCAACCGTCAACACATCCTTTAATCCTTCTTCATCCAGCTAAACATAGCGCGTAAATCTTTGCCGACTTCTTCAATACGATGTTCGGCTTCTTGACGACGCATGGCGGTGAAACCCGGTTTTCCTGCTTGATTTTCTAACACGAACTCTCTAGCAAATTGACCGGACTGAATTTCGCTGAGAATTTTCCGCATTTCGGCGCGAGTTTCATCAGTAATAATTCGAGGGCCGCGAGTCAAATCTCCATATTCAGCAGTATTAGAAATGCTATCGCGCATTTTAGCTAAACCGCCTTCCACGACTAAATCCACGATTAATTTAACTTCGTGCAAACATTCAAAATAAGCCAATTCCGGTTGATAACCTGCTTCGACTAATGTTTCAAATCCGGCTTTAATTAAAGCACTTAAACCGCCACATAAAACCGCCTGTTCCCCGAATAAATCGGTTTCAGTTTCTTCGCGGAAGGTGGTTTCTAATACACCACCACGAGTTCCCCCAATGCCTTTAGCATAGGCCATTGCTCGGTCACGGGCTTGTCCCGAAGCATCTTGATAGACGGCAAATAAAGCCGGGACGCCTTGTCCTTGTTCGTAGGTGCGGCGCACTAAATGTCCGGGGCCTTTGGGTGCTACCATGACCACATCCACCGTAGAGGGGGGAACAACTTGACCAAAGTGAATATTAAATCCATGAGCAAAGGCCAGGGTTTTGCCTTCGGTTAAATAGGGTTCAATTTCGTTTTTATAAACGGTTTTTTGCACTTCATCAGGAAGCAGAATCATAATGAAGTCAGCAGCCTTAGCCGCATCGGCAACGCTATGCACGGTCAAACCTGCATCTTTGGCTTTGATGGCTGACTTACTGCCGGGATATAACCCGATAATCACATTCATGCCACTATCTTTTAAATTGAGTGCATGGGCATGGCCTTGAGAACCATAACCAATAATTGCAATGGTTTTCCCTGCCAAAATATCTAAATTGGCATCGGCATCATAATACATTCGAGCCATCTGGCTTCTCCTTCGGTGCTTGTGGGGTGAGTATGCAAAACCTTGATCATATCATGCTCTGGTATGATGTTACGGTTCATCGCACCGAGTCAGAAATTATGCTGGAGTATATTACCCTCCCGAATCAAGTTTTACCTCCTGTAGCCCCCTATTCCCATGCGGTCAGGGCCGGAGATTTTTTGTTTGTGACTGGACAACTCGCTGAAAATCCTGAAACTGGGGAAGTGATTAAGGGAGCGATTGAACAACAAACTCAGCAAGTGATGGAAAACTTAAAATTAGTCCTAAATCATGCAAAAACCAGTTTTAATCGAGTTGTCATGGCTCGAATTTTTGTAACGGATTTTCGATACTATGAAACGGTCAATACCATCTATGCTTCTTATTTTCAAGCGGAACATTTACCCTGTCGAACCACCGTTGGCGTGATGGGACTGGCGGGTTTGGGAGATGTTGAGATTGATTTAATTGTGTATTGTGGAGACTGAACTGTTAACGACTCCACAATTGTATCAAATCATCAAATCATGTAAACATATATATAGTTAGTGTTATAGTCTGTAATGCTATCAAGGGTTACAACACTTGTTATAATGAGTTTGTGGCAAGGTTGTGTGCAGTTTAAGTTAGACAAACTGTTATTAAGTCTTGTTTCAGCTTGCCTTTTTTCTTTAAGAAAGAGGATGGGATGATGAATACTAGAAGATAAGCCCTCTATCCCAGGGTAGAGAAAAGCGATCTAGGACTCAATACTAGCGGTGAGGATGTCAGTAACTCATGGCTAAAGCCACTGAGCTTGTAAGAGCAATTGAAGCAAGCTGTACTGACCAGCCTAAGACTGTAAAGGTCTACGTTTTTGGAGTCACGACACCCTAGAATGCGTAGCTAGTTCCAGGCTCTGTCACTTGTAATTAAACAGTTCTAAAGTCACTGGAACAGTGTTACAAGTCTAAAAAGCTCTTAAAACATTGGCGAAGCTAACTTTACCCCAGAAATGGGAGTGCTATGCGTACAGGAATGGTTGATTGGGGAATGGTAATTGTCCCGTTTTTAAGTGCAATACAAAGGTACACCTGATTGAGTATTCCCAAGGCGGTAGCAAATTTAATATTTCACGGGGAATTTATTCCCCTGAGTCTATTTTCCTCTGCTGGTCTGAAGCACGCAAAGCATGAAAACCTTGTCTCCGTGAAAACGGGCAGGGGGACGCGCCAGTTTCCAATCTCCCATGAGGTTTTTATGAAACAACCTTCACAGTTAACTCGGCTGATTTGGGATTTTTATCGGGAAAACCAACAGGAGTTAGACCAACTTCAACTCCTGAGAAACTGTAAAGTATTCCGGCGGTGGGGGGTGTTACATATTCAGTGTCTGACCCAGGAAATGGGTGAAGCCATCGCGGAGGTTTACAGTTTAATCCGAGAACCTGTATCTCAAATGCGGCTCGCGCCCAAAATTAAAATATCTGTTAAGAACATAACAGTTGCTGTATTTTGTGTTAAACCCAATCAAATTATGGCTTAAACAACTCAGGATGTTTTGGACATCTTTGCAGGAATTTAAGTCTCAACAAGTTCCCTGCTATTTCCCCAGAAGTGCAGGGAACTTGCTGAAAAGGGGAAGGGAATTAACCCAAATTGTTAACGAGAATACGAATTAGTGCCTGATCCTAACTTGAAACAAGAATTATGGAACTATCGAAAACCCAACGGAAAAAGCAACAAGTGAAACAAGCTCTCAAAGAAACCCCAACGCCTAAATATGTTGATCACTATATTACCGTAGCCAATCTCAGCTACTATCTGCAATTGCAGCAGCAATATTAGAGAATTGTCTTGAAATCTGGAGAAAGGGTGTTGAAGGAACTGACAAAGAACAAGATCACCTTTACAATTGGGGGTCTACAATCAATGATTTGACTCAGTATGGTTAGCTTAACACCGAATCCTAGTTTTAGCGTTACAATTCGTCTGGAACTGCCCAATCGCGCCGGAATGTTGGCGAGTGTTGTCCAAGCGATCGCATCAGTGGGGGGGAATTTAGGCCAAATTGACTTAATTGAACAAACCCTGCAAAAAACACTTCGAGAAATTAGCGTGGATGCTTCAAGTGGCGAACACGCGGAACAAATTGTCCAAGCGGTGAAAGACTTACCCGACTTAAAAGTATTAGCGGTTTATGACCGAACTTTTAATCTGCATCGGGCCGGAAAAATTAGTATTCAGAGTAAAATTCCCCTCAAATCTCAATCGGATTTAGCCATGGCCTATACTCCGGGTGTGGGTCGGATTTGTAAGGCGATCGCCGAAGATCCTCAACAGATTTATAGCTTGACGATTAAACAAAATACTGTTGCTATTGTCACCGATGGTAGTGCGGTTTTAGGTCTAGGAAACTTGGGGCCAGGTGGAGCTTTACCCGTGATGGAAGGGAAGGCTATGTTGTTTAAAGAATTTGGGGATATTGATGCGTTTCCGATTTGTTTGGATACTCAAGATACAGACAAAATTATCGAAACTGTTAAATATATTGCCCCTGTTTTTGGGGGAATTAATTTAGAAGATATTGCCGCACCTCGATGTTTTGAAATTGAAGCCAAACTGCGGGAAGCTTTGGATATTCCCATCTTTCATGATGATCAACATGGTACGGCAATTGTCAGTTTAGCCGCGTTAATTAATTCCCTGAAATTAGTCAAGAAATCAATGGAAGAAATTCACCTGGTTTTAAACGGGGCGGGGGCTGCGGGAGTCGCAATGGCGCGTTTATTCAAAAAAGCCGGAGTTCGTTATATTACGATCTGTGATTCTAAAGGAATTGTTTCCCATAATCGCACGGATATTAATGATCAAAAACGAGAATTTGCTGTTGATTTATCAGGAACTTTAGCCGATGCGATGAAAGATGCGGATGTATTTATGGGAGTTAGTGCCCCTGGTGTGGTGACACCGGAAATGGTACGTTCGATGGCAAAAGATCCGATTGTTTTTGCGATGGCGAATCCTATTCCTGAAATTCAACCGGAATTAATTGTTGATGATGTGGCGGTGATGGCAACCGGACGCAGTGATTATCCGAATCAAATTAATAACGTTTTAGCGTTTCCGGGTATTTTCCGAGGGGCGTTAGATTGTGGGGCAAAAAGTTTAACGATTTCCATGTATTTAGAAGCAGCAACAGCCATCGCTTCTTTAGTGTCTCCAAGTGATTTAGATCCCGAACATATTGTTCCTTCAGTGTTTGATAAACGGGTTGCCACTGCTGTTGCCAGTGCCGTTGCCCATACCGCCCGTCAAGAAGGGTTAGCTCGTCATTAATCCTTTGTTATAACACTCGTAGTGAGGCGTTTACGCCTCTATTTACTATTTAGAGGCGTGAACGCCTCACTACGATTATATAGCAGTCGCGCCTGGGGTGTTAGGACATAGACTGATGCTAAAACGTAAACCGTACACCCCTGTTCCCTGTTCCCTGTTCCCTGCTATACCTAAATAGTGACTGTAAAAATAGAACCTTGAGGATAGTTATTATCTACAGAAATTGTGCCTCCGTGTGCTTCAATGGCTATTTTACAAAAAGCTAAACCTAATCCCGTTTGAGCAATTCCTTTGTGAAAGGTGCCCACATCATATTTTTCAAAAATGCGTTGTTGAAGTTCTTCGCTGATGCCAGAGCCCGAATCTATCACCTGAATTTTAACTGCTTTTTCTGGGGGATAACTAATTCTTAAAATAATTTGACCTCCGGGTGGGGAAAATTTAATGGCGTTGGATAATAAATTCTCCATAACTCGTCGTAAAATCACCGAATCGACTTCAATCTGTTTCCCAGGTTCTGGTAATTCACACACCAATTTCATCTGACTATGGACTGCCACAGGTTCAAAATCCGTTGCAATTGCTTGACCCATTTCATACATATCTACAGGATCATAATTTAGAACTAATTGATCGGCTTGAACTTTAGCAATAATTAATAAACTATCGACTAACGATACCATGCGTTGGCTAAGTCTAAAAATATCTTCAATTTTTTGGCGTTGTTTGGGTTGTAACTCTGAACGCCTAAGAAGTTCACAACTAAATAAAATTCCTGCTAAAGGATTATTCAAATCATGAATAATCATATTGGATAAATCATCTCTGACTTGAAGTAAGGCTTGTAATTCATCATATTGCTGTTTAATTCTTAACATAGATCGAACCCTAGCTCGGAGTTCTATCCCATTCACGGGTTTACTAATAAAATCATCCGCACCTGCATCTAAACAAAGGGCTAAATCTTCTTTTGCGGTTAGAGCCGTAACCATAATAATTGGAATATGACACCACAAAGAATTAGCTTTAATCTGATGACAAAGTTGAATGCCATCTAACTCTGGCATCATCACATCCAATAAAATTATGTCCGGGAAATGAAGCGATAAACGTTCTAATGCTTCAGCACCACTACCAGCAAAACTCAGATGATAGCCTTCTCTAAATAAGAGAATTTCGATGACATCAAAGTTATCGGGTTCATCATCAATCACAAGTACAGAGGGGGATGAAGCCATTGTTAACTCCTTTTAATTGACAATAAATTCTGTATCGTTTCTAATAATTTTACAAGACGAATTGGTTTTGTTAAATACGCATTTGCCCCAACAGCTAAACATCGTTCTTCATCTCCAGGCATAGCCAAAGCTGTTAATGCAATAATCGGAATTGTGGCAATTTCTGAATTAGCGCGAATTTGACAAATAGCAGTCAATCCATCCATTTCGGGCATAGAAATATCCATTAAAATTAATTCAGGTCGTTGCTGTTGTGTAATTTCAATCGCTTCTAAACCATTTTTAGCGACCAAAACACGATAACCTTTACAATCCAAATATTCAGAAACCATGATAATATTTGACTCATTATCTTCAGCTAATAACACTAAGGGAGAATTTGCTAACGAGATAGTGGGTGGCGGATGGATATCCCTTAAACCCAGAGTTCTCAAGGGTGAACCCGCTACAATAGCCAAGTCTTCCCCAGGAAGTTGCGAAGTTCTATAGGGGATTTTTACAGTAAAACAACTGCCTTGATCCAGGTTGCTGCTAACACTAACACAACCTTGATGTAACTCAGTAATGCGTCGCACCATTGCTAACCCTAATCCGGTTCCCGAATGGGTTCGACTTAAACGATTATCTAACTGTACAAAAGACTGAAATAGTTTATCTTGATCCGAGGGTGCAATCCCAATTCCTCTATCTTCGACTTCAAAAACTAACATTTCTGAAACATCAAGATTCGGGCAGGCTTCTGGGGTCTTTGGGTTGCTTTCAATTCTAACACGCAAGGTAATTTTTTCCCCTTCTGGGGTAAATTTAACAGCATTGCTTAACAAATTAATTAAAACCTGTCGAATTTGTCGTTGATCGAGGAAAACAATACAATCCTTCGGTAACAATTCCGTGATTAATTGCATCCTTTTTTTATGAGCTTGGGGACGAATAAACGCTAGGCTATAGTCACATAATTGGTAAAGAGAAACGGCAGACATTTCCAATTTAACTTGACCGGATTCAATTTTAGCTAAGTCTAAAATATCATTAATTAGTTCTAAAAGGTGTTGACCACTGCGTTGAACGATTGTCAGAGATCTGCGTTGTTTTTCGGTTAGGGAACCATAAACTTCTTCTAATAACCCTTCTGACATTCCTAGAATTGCATTTAAGGGCGTTCTTAATTCATGGCTCATATTCGCTAAAAATTCATCTTTGAGGCGCGTCGCTTGAGCTAAGGCTTGGTTGGTTAACTTTAATTGCTCATTGGTGGTTTGGAGTTGTAATTCAGTTTCCTGTCGTTCTTTTAATTCAATTTTAAGTTTTTGATAAAGTTCCGATTGTTGAATGGCGATCGCTAATTGACTAGCTAACTGTTGTAATAAATTAATTTCCCAAGGTTGCCACTGTCGAGGTTGAAAACACTGATGTGCCACTAATAGCCCCCAAAGTCGATCATTTTGCACAATCGGAACCACTAATTTTGCTTGAATTTGATAGGTTTCCATAAATTCTTGTAAGCAAATCGGTTCCGTTTTCAGGCTACGATCTGCCAAGTTATAAATTTTTCCTTGTCGATATTGTTGATAACAAGATACAGGAAAGGTTTCCATATCGAAAACATGATCAAATAAACAGATGCAACCCGGTGAGCAGGTTTCAGCAATTACTTTTCCGCGATTATCCTCCATAATTTGATAAATTAACATCCGATCAGATTGCAAAATTTTATAGGTTTCGTTTGCTGCTTTATTCAGAATGTCCTGCAAGTTTAAAGATTCTCGTAAACGCTGGGTGACAGTATTTAATAATTGTTCCCGTTCTATTTGTTGTTGGAGGGCATTTTCGATCAATTGACGTTCTGTGATATCGGAAACGATTCCTAATCGTCCTTTAACCTGACCCTCAGCATCGGTCAATAGAAACTTAACCCCTTGAAAATACCGTTCTTCTCCTGTCGTTGTTATCATTGATAATTCAAAATTCTGCCGAGTTTCCTCTGGAATCTGGGCGGTAAACAACGGGCTCATTTGTTGAGACGAATTTTGCTGAATGGGAGCGGGAATTTCGTCTAATTTTTTATGAATAATATCTGAAATCTTTTTGCTATAGAAACGAGCCATTGTTTCGTTGACTAACAACACTTTCCCCTGTAAATTAGTCACAAAAATCCAACTAGGATTGGCATCAATAATCCTATATAAAAATGATTTCTGTTCTAATAATTCCTGTTCGGCTTCTTTGCGATCGCTAATTTCTTGTTGTAAACGTTCATTTGTATATTGTAAAGCCAGTGTTCGACCTTGCACCCGGTCTTCAAGTTGTTGATTCAAGCTTCGCAATTCAGCTTCAATCTGTTCTCGTTCAGTAATATCTAATCCCGTGGCAATAATATATTCAATTTCGCCGTGTTGATCAGATAAAATCGTATTAGACCAACTGATCAAGCGACGATTTCCCCGTTTTGTGACCCAGTAATTATCATGACGATCAGAACATTCTCCCTTGCATAAGTTTTGAAATACAACTCTAATCTGTTGTTGTTCTTCTGGGAGAATTAAAAAATCCCAAAAATATTTTCCCTCTAATTCCTGAGTAGAATACTCCGTTAATTGCTCACAGGCTTGATTAAATCGGACAATTCTCCCTTGACGATCCAAAACAATGATTAAAGCGGCAACTGATCCTAAAACTGCCGATATAAAGTTCCGTTCTTGTGTTAAAGCTTGTTCTATTTTCTGTCGTTTTTGTAATTCTTTTTGCGCTTGATCATATAATTCCCCATGACGAATAGCGATCGCTAATTGTACCCCAATTCCCCGAAGAACATTAAATTCTCCCTCTGTCCATTTCCGAAAATTAGCACATTGATGCACAATTAATAGTCCCCAAAGATGAACCTTGGAAGTAGAAATTGGTTCGTTATCATCATTGAGTAAAATGGGTGTAATCAAACTCGATTTGATTTGCCATTCTTCTAATAATTCAATATGACAATTCGCTAATTCCGCCTGGTAAATATTAGCAATTCCCCGTTGTTTTCGATGGCGATATTGCTGCTTTTGTTCTTCGGGAAAACAATGGCTACCTAAATATAAACCTAAACAGGATGACCAAGACGGTAATACAGACTCGGCAATAATCCGACCTCCTCCTAGGGGTAAAAACTGATAAACCACCACTCGGTCTGCCTTTAAACATCGGCTAACTTCTGCCACTGCGGTGGTTAAAATATCATCTAGGTTCAAAAATTGCAAAATCCGCAACGCCACATTCGCAACTAATTGTTGTTGTTCTTGTTGCTGTTGAATTTGTCTAACTAAAAATATTTGTTCTAATACCAAATGGACTCTGTGGCAGAGATCATCGCAGGTAATCTGATCCTTAATAATATAATCTTTTACCCCATTTTTGAGGGCTTGAACCGCTACATTTTCATTTCCTTGTCCTGTAATCATCAGGATCGGTAGAGTCGGAATTGGAATAAACTGTTGTAGCTGTTCTAAAAACTCTAACCCATCCATATCTGATAGTAAATAATCTAGTAACATCAGGTCAGGAGGGGATTTGCGGCAGTATTCTAAGGCAATTTCAGCAGAATTAGCATCAATAATTGTATAGGAATAATGGGGATCAGATTGTAAGTAACGACGATAAGCAACTCGATCTTCTGTCGAATCGTCAAGGAGCAAAATAGTAACATGAGGATGTGGCATAGTAACAGCTTACAGAAAAGTTTCAGAGCAGCAGAGAAACTTCTAGCCAATAATGAATAAAATGCTGGATAGTCTGTTTAAAGGCATCTATTCCTACCGGTTTTAACAGATAGCTGTTAGCTCCATAGAGATAGGAGGTTTGTACATCTTTAGGGTTAGAAGAAGATGTTAGCACAATAATCGGGATACTTCTTAGAATTGTATCTTGTTTGACTTGTTGAATCACCTCCCGACCATCGGTTCCAGGTAAGTTAAGATCCAGAAGAATTAAATCAGGAGTGGGTGTAAATTCTGTGTTAGCATAAACACCCTGATGATAGAGATAGGCTAACGCATCATCTCCATCAATGGCTCGATAAATCGGATGAGCGTAGCGTAACTGTCGCATCACCCGTGTTAACGCCGTAAAATCTTCATCACTATCTTCAACGACTAATATAGTTCTTGGTTCACCCATTCAATGTCCTTGGTCTTTTCATCTTTTTCAATCCTAACTAATAAGGGAGGGTAAAGTAAAATGTTGTTCCTTCACCTGCAATTGAGTTAAGCCATAAAATTCCCCCATGTCGCTCAATAATTTTTTTAACAATCGTTAATCCGGCTCCTGTCCCGCCACCATATTTTCCCGGTGCATGGAGACGCTTGAAAATTCTAAAAATTGTCTCATAATGTTTTTCAGGAATTCCAATACCATTATCTCGAATATAAAACGTTAAAAAGAATTTTTCCTCCTGATCTAATACAGGTTCGGGATCTAAATAGCCAATTTCAATCCCCTTAGTTGCATGGTCATTATATTTTAATCCATTACTGATTAAATTCGTAAAAATTTCTTGAATTAAATTTTTATCCCCTCGAATCATAGGAAAAGAACGGGGAATTTTAATATCGATTTGCTCGGCTCGATAACTCATCCGAAAAACTTCTACAATTCCCGGAATTAATTCATTCAAATCCAGAGGATTGAGGTTAAGTTCTTGTCGTCCGAGACGAGAAAAATGCAGTAGAGAATTGATTAAATCCTCCATCCGTTTCGTTAATCGTACTAAGGTTTCTAGTTTAGAGATACCCTCTTGATCAAGAACTTGACTATAATCTTCTAATAAAAAGGTAGAATAATTATGAATTCCTCGCAAGGGTTCTTTTAAATCATGGGACGCAATATAAACAAAGGAATCTAATTCACTATTCGAGCGTTGTAATTCTAAATTAATTGCAGCTAGTTCGTCCGCTTTTCGCAAAATAATTCCGACTAATGCGCTTCTGAGTTCGATTGCGCCTTCAATTTCAAAGGGTTGCCAAGGTAAGGATTTTCCGAGAACCGTTTCTCGCCACAGTGCAAAAGATTTGCGCGGAAAAATCGTAAAACTGCCGTCTGCTTCGATTTGTTTGGGTTTATCAGGATTTCCCGCCCAGTTAACATATTGTAATTGTTCAGGACGAAACCATAACACAAAGTTTCGTTGAATTTTGGTAATACAAATTGCTAATAGCCCACTAGCAACATCCTGAAAACTAGCCGCCGGAGGGTAAACTTCTGATAAGGAATTCGTCGCAAAAAAATGATGATCAAATTGTTCAGAAAGCCAAAGAATTAGTCCTTCTAGTTCTGAATCGTTAGGGATTTTTCCAATTCCCATTAAATCATCCCCTTGAACAATTACCGCGCCTTCCGCCCCGACTAATTTCAGGAGATTGTTTTGATTTTGAAGTAAGGCGTCGGTAACACTTCCGGCCTGAGCAATAATATCAGTAAATTGGGTTTGTAGGGATTTCAAAGAAAATTTATAGTCTAAATTTTCATTTTCTTCTTTACAGGGTAATTCTAAAGACATCGCTTGCCCTAAAAATTCACAGACTATTCTTAGATCATAGGATATAAATTTAGGGCTATAATGATGACAAGCAATTAATCCCCACAGTTGATTGTTTTTAACAATAGAAATGGACAGAGATGCACCTACGCCCATATTGTGTAAATATTCAATATGAATTGGGGAGACACTACGGAGAACACTAAAGCTTAAGTCCAGGGGATCTTCTGGCTGATTAGACGGACTAGAAACAAGGGGAATAGGTTGATAGTTAATATCAGGAATTAATCGTAATCCATTCAGGACATAAAGTTTTTTTGCTTGTTGAGGAATATCAGAATCAGGATAATGTAATCCGAAATAAGGTTCTAATTCTTCTGGTTTATCTTCTGCTATTACTGTTCCTGAGCCATCAGTTTCAAACCGATAGACCATGACTCGATCAAACCCCGTAATTTTTCGGATTTGTTGGACTAAAACAGTACACATTTGATGAAGGGTTGTTGTTTTCTGCATTTTCAACAACGCCCCTTTGGTAAGTTCATAAAACCTAAAAAAATCGGGTGTTTCTAAAGCACTTGAGGGTTCTAATTCTAAAATAAAATAATCTTGAGGAGATTGATGAATAATCCCCTGAAAAAATTTGATATCTTGGTTTACCTGCAAATGAATTTTAACCGGATTGACCTGTTCAAAGATTTTCCCTAAACAGGCTTGAATTGCTAATAGTTCTTTGGGGGTTAGAAGCCAGGAAAGGGGTTGTCCTAAACACTGTTCTGTAGATATACCTAAATGAACCTCTGTATTAGCGCTAACTTGAAGAATATTGAGGTCAGGATTGGATAATACAAACAGAACACCGTGAGATTGAATTGCACCCGGAATATGAATCGCTTCTCGATCACAATTGGTTAAACTTAAAGGTTCGTTAGCAGGTAAGTTGGTCAAGCTCATGGTTGTCTGAGTTTTGAATGGATATAATCACTAAGATACACCTGAAATGGCGATTAAATATTCCCCGAAGAGTGGTATAATCAAACTGGAGATTATGCAGGATTTCCAACAAATCATTCTACAAGTCCAGGATCGAGGGATTGGAATTCCTGAAGCCGAGCAAGCAAAAGTCTTTGATAGATTTTATCGAGGTTCCAATATCGGAAATATTTCCGGCACTGGCTTAGATTTAGCACAGGTTAAAGGCTTTGTCGAGGCTCATTGGGAAAACATTTCAATTCACAGCAAACTGGGTTCAGAAACTCAATTTACCGTTCAATTGTCTCGAATTCCTGATATCAAGGATTATACCATTATCACCAAATTACAAAAACACCCCCTAAACTCCAAAAAATATTAAACGGATTCGGAAAATAAATTGATTTGAGAGAAACAACCATGTCTAAAATTCTTGTGATTGAAGATGAAGACTTAATTCGGGATAATATTGTAGAACTTCTCGAAGCTGAAGACTTTGAAGTGTTCAATGCTGAAAATGGCAAAATCGGTGTTCAATTAGCTTTTCAACATCAACCCGATTTAATTTTGTGTGATGTGATGATGCCAGAACTTGATGGTTATGGAGTGCTTACCGCTTTACAAGAAAATTCGATCACCGCGACTATTCCTTTCATTTTTTTAACAGCAAAAGCGGATTTAGGCGACGTGCGAAAGGGAATGCAGCATGGGGCGGATGACTATATCACCAAACCCTGCACAGCAACAGAATTACTCAAATCCATTGTAATTCGTTTGGAAAAACACGCTACTTTAAAAGCTCGTTATAGTAATGAATTAAAATTAGCTGAATCTAAACTTAATCAATTAATTTATCAAGATAGTACCACCAACTTACCGAACCGTTTATCCTTGTTAGAATACTTTCAAGAAATTTTACATCAGTTTTTATCCCTGTCTGTTGCCGATAAAAATTGGCAGCAAAATGGCATGATTCCCATTTTATGTTTAGGAGTAGATCGGTTTAGTCGAATTAACGATATTTTAGGTTATGAAGGAGGAGATTTACTCTTAAAAGCCGTCGCCGAACGGTTAAGAAATAGTTTACATTCTGAGAATATTATTACTCATCTTAATGGGGATCAATTTGCTGTTTTATTAAAACCTGTTCTGGAAGAACAACCGATTAAAACAGTTATTGAAGGGTTACAACAGGCAATTTCTGACCCTTTTGTTTTAACAAACCGGGAAGTTTTGATCACCGTTAGTGCTGGAATTGCCCTTTATCCGCAAGATGGTCGGGATATTCAACAACTCCTGCGGGGGGCCAAACAGGCGATGAATCAAGTTAAACAACAAGGAGGAAATCATTATAGTTTTTATACCCCCGCTTCCGACAATGAACTCTCAGAACGGATTGATTTAGAAGTTGCTCTGCGCTATGCTTTAGAACGAGACGAATTTCAACTTTACTATCAACCCCAAGTCAGTTTAAAAACCGGAAATATTGTCGGGGCTGAAGCTTTAATTCGCTGGAAACATCCCCAAAAAGGTATGATTTCCCCGATGAAATTTATTCCAATTGCGGAAGAAAATGGTTTAATTGAACCGATTGGGGAATGGGTTTTACATCAAGCCTGCCAAGATAGTAAAGGATGGCGATCGCAAGGGTTGGGAAGTTTGCGCGTAGCGGTGAATTTATCCGGTCGGCAATTCCGAACTCCTAATCTGCGCCAAAAGTTGGTGCAAATTTTACTCAGTACAGGTTGTGAACCCGATTATTTAGAATTAGAATTAACAGAAAGTTTGTTAATTCGAGATGCGGAATTATCCATCCAACAGTTACAAGCTTTAAAAGCTCTAGGATTAAAAATAGCAATTGATGATTTTGGGACTGGATATTCTTCTCTTAACTATTTACAAAAATTCCCTTTCGATGTGCTAAAAATAGATCAATGTTTTGTTCGCAATCTCCATACTAATAAAATCAATGTAGCCATTACAAAATCCTTGATTTCAATGGCCCATCTTTTGAATTTAAAAGTGATTGCTGAAGGGGTAGAAACTCAAGAAGAATTACAGATTCTGGATGAGTTTAACTGTGATGAAATTCAGGGTTATCTCTTTAGTCGTCCTCTCAGTTTAGAGGATTTTAAAGCCTTCGTTAAAAGTGGAACTCAACTGAAGGTTTCTCAACCTCATTCTTAAAGGGGTTTGATTAAAAATTATTAAGGGAGTCAAAATGACAAAAGTTTTGGTAATTGAGAATGAAGAATCCATTCGAGAGAATATTTTAGAACTGCTAGAAATTGAAGATTTTGAAACCCTAGCAGCCGAGAATGGAAAAATCGGTTTAGCCATTGCCCAAAAATCCCATCCCGACTTAATTTTATGTGATGTGATGATGCCAGAATTGGATGGGTATGGGGTATTAGAAGCCCTACGGCAAGACCCAGAAACAATGATGATTCCGTTTATTTTCCTAACAGCTAAAGCCGATAAATTAGACCTGCGAAAGGGGATGGAACTGGGGGCAGATGATTATTTAACCAAACCATTTACCCCCCATGAATTGTTGAAAGCGATCGCAACTCGACTTGAAAAACAAGCCGTTGTTCAAAAAGTATCTCAACAACAACTTGATGAACTTCGCAGTAATATTACCCATTCTTTACCCCATGAATTAAGAACGCCTCTGAATGGAATTCTGGCATCAACGGAACTTCTTCTCCATGAATTAGACTTTATGGAAACCTCTGAAATTCGTGAAATTGTCGAGCAAATTTCCTTATCGGGTCAACGCTTATATCGGTTGACAATGAATTTTCTTCTCTATGCAGAATTAGAACTAATTGCCGCCGAACCCCAACGGGTTGCTAGTTTACGTCAGCAGAAAACCACATCCTCCGAAACCGTCATTACCGAAAAAGTTATGGCTCAGATTCAAGAGGCACAACGGGAAACTGATGTATCCCTGCATCTGCAAGATGTCGCTATAGCAATGGCAGAAATGAGACTGGAAAAACTGGTTGAAGAATTAGTTGATAATGCTCTCAAGTTTTCCCCCATCGGAAAACCGATTGAAATTAACGGATTTGTTAAAGACAATCAATTTATTTTATCTGTTAAAAACGCTGGACGAGCAATGACGGCTCAACAAATTGCTCAAATTGGTGCCCATATGCAATTTGAACGCAAACTTTATGAACAACAGGGTTCTGGATTAGGATTAGCCATTGTCCAAAAATTAATAGAACTTCATCAAGGTCAATTGATCATAGAAAGTCCCACCGAGCAGCAAACAATTGTAACCGTTTATTTACCTCTATTCGGCGATTTATGATGAAAAATGATCAGGATTCGGAAGCGGAGAAACAATCCCTCCTTGACCAACAAGAGCAGATGATTGAACAACGGGTACAACAACGTCTGCGGGAACTCCAAACCTTCCCTAACTCCTCAACAGAACAACAACACACAGAAGCCAAGTTACAAAAAGCCCACCAACAGTTAACATTTCATGTCGAAAATTCTCCTTTAGCTGTGATTGAGTGGGATGAGCAATTTCGGGTGAAACGATGGTCGCCCCAAGCTGAAAAAATCTTTGGTTGGAAGGCGGAAGAACTGCTCAATCGTCATTGGAATCAGTGGGAGTTTGTACATCCAGAGGATTTAGAACAGGTGAATGCGATCGCCTCGCGGTTGCTTAATGGCCAGGAAAGTCGGAATACTTGTTGCAATCGCAACTACACGAAACAGGGTTCTTTGGTGTATTGTGAATGGTATAACTCAGTTTTAACCGACACAAATGGGCAAGTTATATCTCTTTTATCTCTAATACAGGATGTCACCCTCCGTCAAACCGCCCAACAGGAACTCAAGCGTCGCGCCCGACAACAACAGGTGATTGCAGAATTAGGTCAATATGCCCTTTCCCAAACTAACTTAGATGCCCTCTTACAACAGGTTGTGACCCTAGTTGGACAGACATTAGGGATCAAATATGTTCAAATTTGGGAATTACTTCCCAACGAAAGCACATTTTTGTTAACGGCGGGATTAGGTTGGCGTTCGGGTTCAGTCAGACAAGTCACCGTTGGCAATGGCCGCAAATCCCAACCGGGCTATACATTGTTGCTCAAAGAACCTGTCATTGTTGAGGATTTACGAGTCGAAACCCGCTTTAGTAGTGGGTGTGCCTTTTTTTATAATCATAATATTGTTAGTGGCGTTACCGTTTTAATTGCCGGAAAAGACAAGCCTTTTGGGGTGTTAGGAATTCATTCTGAAGATGAACGAACCTTTAGCCCCGATGAAATTAATTTTTTACAAGCGAGTGCGAATATTATTGCTTCTGGTGTAGAACGGCAACAAGCTGAAGATGAATTAAACCGCTTTTTTAATCTCTCCTTAGATATCTTTTGTATTGCCACTACCCAAGGATATTTTAAACGAGTAAATCCTCAGATGATCAGTCTATTAGGCTATACAGAAGATGAACTTTTAGAGCAATCTTTTTTAACCTTAATTCATCCCGATGATTTGGATTCTACCGTATTGGAATTAGAAAATTTATCGTTAGGAATTCCTTGCTACAATTTTGAAAATCGCTATCAATCTAAAAATGGTTCCTATCGTTGGTTATCGTGGACAGCAATGCCCTTTGATGAAACTCAATATTATGCAGTGGCGAGGGATATAACCGAAAGTAAACAAACAGAAGCCGCATTACGAAAAAGTGAAAAACGTTATGCCACCTTAGCAGAAGTTTCTCCTGTGGGGATTTTTCACTGCGATATTGAAGGGAATTGTTTATATGTCAATCAACGTTGGTGTGAAATTGCGGGACTAACACCAGAAGAGGCATTAGGAAAGGGTTGGGCGCAGGCAATTCATCCTGAAGATCAACAAAGTGTAGCGGAAGCATGGCATCGATTACAGATACCCCCTGTAGAGACACAGCAGGGCGCATCTCTACAAGAAATTCAGTTTGGTTCTGAATATCGGTTTCAGCGCCAAGATGGTCAAATTACCTGGGTTTTTGGTCAAGCCGTTGGGGAATTAAATGATCAAGGTGAAATCATTGGTTATGTGGGAACAATTACGGATATTAGTGCTCAAAAACAAGCCGAAGCCGAGTTAAAAACCCTCAATGAAGAGTTAGAAGTTAGAGTCGCTGACCGGACAACAGAATTGAGTTTTATGAATGAAAAACTGCACCGCCAAGTTGTAGAGTTACAGGAAATTGAATCTCAATTGGAAGATAAAGCTGATCAACAAGCAATTGTTGCTGAATTAGGTCAAAAAGCTCTATCAGAAACGAATTTAATCGCCCTAGTTAATGAAATTGTGGTGCAGATATCCCAAGATTTAAACGTTGAATATTGCAAGATTTTAGAATATAATTCAGAGGGGGGGTTTCTCACCTTAACTGTTTGGGATGAACCCTCTCAAAATTATACCCTTTTGAGTCATGAACCCCTGGTTTTAAAACCTTTAGTTAGAAATCAAGTCTCCCACACTCAGGATAATTTAAAATCTAACTTCTCTTCTGATAGCTGCAAATTTGAGCGGAATTTAGAGCAAAGGGAGCTTGATTATGGCAACTATAATTTTTTAAATCAAGGAATTTGTATTCCGATTTTTGGACAAAATTATTATCATTTAGGACAGATAGAAATTTATGGAAAACAAATCCAACTATTTAGTGAAGATGATATCAATTATTTGCAAAGTGTGGCGAATATTTTAGCAACAGCAATTGAACGAAAACAAGCCGAAGAAGTGATCCGTCAGAGTGAACAGCTTTATCGTTTAATGGCGGATCATTCTACGGATTTAATTAGCCGACATACCCCTTTAGGGGTCTATCTTTATGCTTCGCCAGCCTCCCGTTCATTGTTAGGTTATGAACCAGAGGAGTTAGTGGGACGTTCAGCCTATGAATTGTTCCATCCTGAAGATTTAGCTAAAATTAATCGTCTCCATCAAAACTCAATGACAACAGCCAATATTAATACTATTGTTTATCGAATTCTGCGAAAAGATCAACAATATGTATGGTTTGAAACGACTCAAAAAATGGTACGAGATGCAACGGGGAATATTCAAGAAATTGTAGCTGTTTCCCGCGATATTACTGCTCGGAAACAAACGGAAGAAGCTCTACGGTTTAGTGAAGAACGATTCAAAATTACGCTCAAAAATTCGCCTATTGTTGTGTTTAATCAAGATTTAGAGTTACGCTACACTTGGATTTATAATCCGGCGGGAGGATATGAACCTGAAGCGGTCGTGGGTCGATTGGATATTGATATCTTTCCCCTGGAAAATGCCATTAAACTCACCCAACTGAAACAACAGGTTTTGAATACAAGAATAGGGTTGCGAGCAGAAGTGATTACCAATATACAGCAAGATATTCAATGCTATGATTTAACGATTGATCCTTTATTAGATTTAGAAGGAAACATTATTGGAATTACAGGAGCAGCATTAGAGATTACGGATCGCAAAAAAGCTGAATTGAAGTTACAAGAAAGTCAACGGTTTATTCAACGAATTACCGATGCTAGTCCTAATATTTTATATATTTATGATTTAATTGACAATTGCAATATTTATGTGAATCAAGAAATTAGTAAAGTTTTAGGATATACGCGAGAACAAATTTTAGAAAAGGGTTCAAATTTACTCCCGGATCTAATTCATCCAGACGATTATATCAGATTGGAAAAACATTACCAGAAATTTACAACCGCCAATGAGGATGAGATTTTAGAGTTTGAATACCGCATGAAAGATATTCAGGGAAATTGGCATTGGTTAGTCAGTCGAGATACGATTTTTGCTCGGACTTCTGAGGGTAAAGCGAAACAAATTTTAGGCGCCGCCACGGATATTACAGAACGTAAAAAGGTAGAAGAACTATTACGTCTTAGTGAACGAGCGATCGCCTATAGTAGTAATGGGATTGTGATTGCTGATGCTCGACAGCCGGATAATCCCATTGTTTTTGTCAACCCAGCTTTTGAAAAAGTTACCGGATATTCTGCTCAAGAAGCTATTGGTAGAAATAGCCGTTTTCTTCAAGGAGAAGATCATAAACAATCGGAGTTACAGCAAATTAAAGCGGCATTAAAACAGAAAACAAACTGTAATGTAATCTTAAAAAACTACCGTAAAGATGGATCTTTATTTTGGAATGAATTAAATATTTCTCCGATTTATGATGATGCGGGAAACCTCACCCATTATTTGGGAATTCAGAATGATATTACCGAAAGTAAATTAGCTGAGGAACGTTTAGGTCAGCAAGTTATTCGAGAACGATTAATTGCCACCATTACCCAACGAATTCGAGAATCTTTGGATCTCAAATCAATTTTATCAACAATGGTCACAGAAGTTAAACAATTTTTGAAAGCTGATCGGGTCTTAGTTTATCGAATTTACTCCGATCACACTGGGAGTGTTATTTCTGAAGCCGTTAATCCTGAGTGGTGTTCTCTTTTAGAAAAAACTTTTGCTGAAGAAATCTTTCCTTCAGAATGTCATCACCTTTATATTCAAGGTAAAATTGCTTCAATTACTAATATTAACGAAGAGCAGATTTTACCTTGTTTAGTTGAATTTTTAACTCAATTTCGAGTGCAAGCTAAAGTCGCAGTTCCTATTATTGAAAATGAAACATTATGGGGTTTATTAATTGTCCATCAATGCAGTCAACCTCGACAATGGGAAGAATGGGAAATTGCCCTACTGGAACAAATTACCAGTCAACTCGCCATTGCGATCCAACAATCGGAATTATATGAACAATTACAAACAGAATTAAAAGAAAGATCTCTAGCTCAACACGCTTTATTAGTGAGTCAAGAACGATTAAGATATTTACTCTCTTCTAGTCCCGGAATTATTTATAGTGCGAAACCGATCGGCGACTATCAAGCCACATTTATTAGTGATAATATTAAGACCCTTTTAGGTTATGATGTTTCAGACTTTACTCAACCTGAATTTTGGTCAAGTCATATTCATCCAGAGGATAGCGGGAAAATTACAAATCAGACATTATCTCCATTATTTGAGCAAGGATATTGTAGTTATGAATATCGGTTTCAACATCAAGATGGTACTTATCATTGGATGTATGATCAAGCTAAATTAATTCGAGATTCCGAAGGAAATCCTTTAGAAATTGTGGGATATTGGATTGATATTAGCGATCGCAAACAAGCAGAAGAACGCCTCAAAACTACCTATGAACAATTACAAGCAGTATTAGATGCTGTTCCCGGATTTGTATCTTGGATTAGTAACGATTTACATTATTTAGGTGTGAACCGACATTTGGCTAATACTTATCATCTACAACCGGAAGACTTTGTGGGTCAAGAAATTGGATTTCTTCAGGGGAGTCATGAATTTGCCGAATTTATGGAAAAATTTATGCGTGAACCCTATCTCAATACCAGTGAAGTTACCCTAGAAACCCAAATTGAAGATACCACTCGCTATTATTTATTAGTAGCTCAAAAATATAATCAAGATCAAGCGGCAATTTTTATCGGAATTGATATTACTGAACGCAAAGGAATTGAAGAACAATTGTGGGCTACCACATCTCGATTAAGTACATTAATTGAAAATTTACAGTTAGGCGTTTTAGTCAAAGATGAATTTTACAAAATTGTCTTAATTAATCAAGCTTTTTGTGATTTATTTAATATTAAAGAATCCCCGGATCAACTGATCGGCTTGGATGGCCCCACATTTTCCTTTGAATATCAAAATCTCTTTAGTGATCCCACACAATTTATTATCCGCAATCAAGAGGTTATGCGAAGAAAGCGAGTAGTTGCTAATGAAGAACTCTCTTTAGTTGATGGACGGACTGTAGAACGAGATTATGTTCCGATTATGATTCAAGGCGCTTCTCAAGGGCATTTATGGATGTATCGAGATATTACTGAACGCAAAAAAGCAGAAGATACTCTAGTAACATCTTTACGAGAAAAAGAAGTTTTACTCAAAGAGATTCACCACCGGGTTAAAAATAACTTGCTCGTCGTCTCTAATCTTTTGGAGTTTCAGTCTGACTATGTTCAAGAACCCGGATTAATTAAGGTTTTAGAAGATAGTCGAAATCGGATCTATTCGATGGCTTTAATTCATGAAAAACTCTATCGTTCAACGAATTTGGAAAAAATTAATTTTGGAGATTATTTAGAAGATTTAATTGAGAATTTATTTGAATCTTATAATATTCAAGATGGTCGAGTTCAGTTTGAGTTGGATATTGAACCCGTTGGTTTAAATATTGAAACGGCTCAACCCTGCGGTTTAATTGTCAATGAATTAGTATCTAATACCTTAAAACACGCTTTTCCTAATAACCGCTCAGGTATTATTTATCTGGGACTACACCAAAATCAGGAAGATAAAATTATTGTTACGGTTCGAGATAATGGCATCGGTTTTCCCGAAGGAGTAGACTTTAGAAATGTTGAATCTTTGGGAATGGAATTAGTTTGCACTCTCACTGACCAACTCGAAGGAACTATCACCCTAGACCGAGAAAATGGAACTGTATTTACTGTTAGCTTTTCCGAACTCCAATATCGACATCGGTTGTAAGAGCAGTCGGGGAAGTCGGGGAAGTCGGGGAAGTCGGGGAAACAGGGGAAGCAGGGGGAGAGAAGAAAATAATTAACACCTGAAACCCGACACCTGAAACCCGACACCTGTTAACAGTCAACAGTCAACGATCAGATGTTAATATAGTTGTTAGAATTTACCCTTGTACAGCCGTAAAAAATCCAGGTAACTTTTTGACCTTTTAAATAGGAAAATGAGGGAAAAATGGGAGAAATTAAGATTTTAATTGTAGAAGATGAATTGCTAATTGCCAAAGGATTAGCTAGAAAGTTAGAAAAACTGGAGTATCTTGTCGTTGGAATTGCATCTTCTAGTGAAGCCGCTTTACAAAAAGTTGAAGAAACTCAACCGGATTTAATCTTAATGGATATTGTGATTAAGGGAGATTTAGATGGAATTGAAACCGCAAAACTGATTCAAGAAAAGTTTAATATTCCGATCATTTATGTCACCGCCTATGCTGATGATGAAACCCTAGAACGAGCCGAAGAAACTGAATCCTATGGATATATTCTTAAACCCTTTAAGGAGCGAGAAGTTCATGCCGCTATTAAAATCGCCTTAAAAAAACATCAAGCCACATTACAAATGCAGAAGTCTTTGAAAGCAGCACAAGCGGTTACTGATGAAAAATCGCGGTTTTTATCGATTGCTTCCCATGATTTAAAAACGCCCTTAACCGCTATTCAAATGTCCGCCGGAATGTTGAAAGATTATAGTCAAAAATGGACAGAAGATAAGAAGCAAAAACATTTTGATCGGATTCAAACCTCGGTACAAAATATGAACAACCTTTTAGAAGAGTTGTTAGTCTTAAGTCGGGCTGAATCTGGAAAACTCACCTTTAGTCCTGAACCTACTTGTGTTGTCACATTTTGTCAATCCATTATAGAGGAAGTCAAACCCATTGCTAATTCGACGCATCGGCTAGTATTTATGAGTTCTCAAGAAGTTATTCAGGGAAATTTAGATCAACATTTACTACGCCATATTTTGATAAATTTGTTATCCAATGCCATAAAATATTCTCCTGATGGGGGTACAGTTAGCTTAAAAATTTACCAAGAGGAGCAATTAGTTGGGTTTGAAGTAGCAGATGAAGGAATTGGTTTACCCAGGGATTATCAAGATAAACTATTTCAACAATTTGAACGGGCTTCTAACGTGGGAAATATTAAAGGGACAGGGTTAGGATTATCGATTGTGAAACAAGCTGTTGATTTACACCAAGGTAAAATTACAGTCCAGAGTGAAGTCGGAAAGGGAACAATATTTACGGTGATATTGCCTTTGTAGACTGGATTTTTTTAACGACGACGTAAAACCTCTAAAAGTGTTTTTAAAGTATCGGGAATAGGGGCGATCGCTTCAATTTGTTCTCCCGAAATAGGGTGTTTTAATGTTAATTTCCAAGCATGAAGCGCCTGTCCGGGTAAATTGACACCAATCGCTTTTCCCCGACTATATTCAGGATCACCCACAATTGGATTTCCCATAAACGAACTATGCACGCGAATTTGGTGAGTGCGTCCGGTTTCTAGGGTAAATAACATTAACGTATAGTTCCCGATCCGTTCTTGAATTTGCCAATAAGTAATCGCTTCCCGTCCGCCTTTTTCTATCGGAATAATTGCCATTTTTTTGCGATCAATCGGATGACGACCGATGGGTTGATTAATTGTTCCTGATTGGGTTTTAGGAACCCCATAAACCACCCCTAAATATTGACGATGGGCGGTTTTAGATTTAATTTGTGCTTGTAAACTTTGCAAAGCAAAATCTGTTTTAGCAACTACAATTGCCCCTGTGGTATCCTTATCTAAACGATGCACAATTCCAGGGCGTTGTACCCCGCCAATTCCTGCTAAGTGATCACAATGGGCTAATAGCGCATTTACTAAGGTATCATTTTGATGTCCGGGTGCGGGATGAACCACTAAACCCGCAGGTTTATTCAGGATTAAAAGACAATCATCTTCATATAAAATATCCAGGGGAATATCTACCGCTTCTAGTTCTAAAGGTTGGGGTGGAGGGAGAATAATTTCTAAGCGATCGCCCCCGTGTACAGACACTTTTTTCGCCGTACAAACCTGTTGATTGACTTTTACCCATCCCTGACTAATTAAGGTTTGAATTCGAGAGCGAGATAAATCAGGAATCTGTTGAGATAACCACAGATCTAAGCGTCGATTTTGTTTATCTGGGGGTAAATTTTCGGGATCTACTGTTAACTCAATTAACGTGGAATCATTCATCATTTTGCAAGGGTTGTTGTTCTAGGGTAATATCCAAGTTGTCTAAGGTTATACCCAGGCTTTGTTCTAAATTGGTTAAAGCATTAAAATACTCTATTATAGCATTTAATTCGTTATTTTTGGCTTGATTTAACTGAGATTGAAAATCAACTAAATTCACGAGGGAAGAATTCTCTACACCTAACTTAACTTTATCGGCTTCGTTGCGAAGCTGTTGTTCAGCTAACTGTGTTTCCCGTCGAGATAGCTCAACTTTTTTCAAGTTTGCTTGAATATCTTCTAAACTCTTACTCAGATCAATTTCAATTTTTTGCACAGCTTCCGTTAAATTATTCTCAGCTTGTAAAACATCAACGCGGCTGCGTTGAAACTCTCGCTCTAAATTGCGATCACCCAGGGTTTTACTGAAGGTTAATCCTGCTCTTAAATCCGTTTGATTGTCGATAATATCGGGTGCAGGTTGATGTATTACCCGAGTTTCCAAATTAATATTCCAACGGCGATTATTTTCGGCAATAATTAAGTTCGTTTTTACCCTTTCCAAATTCAACTTTGCTTGCAAATAACTGGGTTGGTTATCAAGACCTAACTGTCTGAACTGATTCCAGTCAAAGGTTTGGGGCTTAATTTCCAAATTTTCAGAGACGATAATATTAACATCTTCATCAATATCTAATAATTCTAATAAATTGAGTCGCTGTTGTTTCAAATTATTTTCAGCAGTTAATAAAGATATTTCTTGCCTTGTTACCTGAGTCTGTGGAGTAATTAACTCGGCTCTAGCTCTCCGTCCGGCTTCTATCCAAACTTTTGTATTTTCTACTTCTTGTTGAGCAATTTCTAAAGATTCCAGAGCAATTTTAACCTGCTCTTGCGCTTGTAATAAATTGCGATAGGCTAAAATTATTTCAGTAATTTTATTGATTAAAATAGATTTTAAATCTAATAAATTAATTGTTTCTGTAATTCGAGCAACTTCAATAGAAGCCCGATTAACTTCTGCACCTGATCCCTTTAATAAAGGTTGTGTAAAAACTAATTCTAAATTTTGTCTTAAAATATCTCGATCCGAAAGTCCTGAACCTTGATTATTTTCCCGTTGTCCTCGTCCGACCCAACCGAAATTGAACTCTCCTCCCGTTGGAATTTTTATTACGACTTTCGCCCCTAATACTAAGCCACTGGTAATCACCGTAGAAGTTCCCTGACTAATATTGTCCCATCCTATTGATAAACTGGGTGTAAAATCAGGATTAAATTTATCTTCAGCTACGATTAAATCCTGACGTTGTACAATTCGTTCTAAATGTTGATTTTTAATCGTGCGGTTATTTTCTAACGCTAAAATAATCACATCCCGCAACGTCAATTCAACCCCATCCGGTTCAGAAACATCGGGAACTGAGGGAGAAGGTTGAACATCAGTAGATTGTTGTGTAATCATCTGATATTGGGGACGATTAGCCGTTAAATTCAGAGTATTAACATTATTCTCAATAATTCCCGTAGGGGCGGGGTCTTCCCGCCCATCTTCCGAAGAATAATCATCTATATTTAGTTGTTCAGCATGGGGGATTAAATCTATATTTCCCTCTAAAAAATTAGGTTGAATTCCTGCCGAATGATCACGGCTATTCTCCTCTAATATCTTAACATAATTATTGGTTTTTAGTTCAGATGTAGCCATTAAATTTCCCCGAATAAACGGAGTTGAAATTACCGGAGAAGGTTGAGAAACTGGAGAAATAGTTTGTGTATTTTTAGTGGGGGAAATCAGGGGAGAAAATAACTCTAGGTTTGATCTAGGTGAAGCGGATTGATTGTTGATGGGTTGAGAGGGAAGTGCTATAATTAGAATTCCTCCTAAACCCGATATTAAAGTTAAAATCATACCCAAAGGTAAAAACCTTAAAGGTTCCGGTTCCGGGGAATGTTCGGAGTTGAGTGATGATTCTAACTCTAAGTTTTGCTGTTCCTCCATAGCTGTCTATTCCTCTTTTTTGTCTCAATTTTTGATTTTTCCCTATTCTCCTCTTAAAGCTTTCACTGGGTCAAGTTGACTGGCGCGTAAAGCGGGGAAAAATCCGGCTCCTACTCCTACTAATATAGCTGAACTCAGAGCAATTATCGC
Organism: Planktothrix serta PCC 8927; assembly: GCF_900010725.2. NCBI lineage: Bacteria > Bacillati > Cyanobacteriota > Cyanophyceae > Oscillatoriales > Microcoleaceae > Planktothrix > Planktothrix serta. The sequence goes on from NZ_LR734861.1 coordinate 82,787, forward strand.
TGTTTGACGTTCAAATTTATAAGGTAACTTAAATTGTTGAGCTACCACAACCGTCGCCCCATGAACGGTAATAATCGCAATTGTTCCCCCAATTAAACTTAAAATAGCGGCTTCTAAAATAAATTGCAACATAATATCTAATTGGGTCGCACCGACCGCCCTCCGTAACCCAATTTCTGGGGTACGTTCAATTACCGATGCGATCGTAATATTAGCAATACCAACTCCGCCGACAATTAAAGCGATCGCACCCACAACTAATAACGCTTTAGAAACAGAATCCATTGTTTTTTGTTGTTGTACAATTTCCTCAACTGTATTCCCAATGTAAAATTCATACCCCGGAAATCGTTGTTCTAATTGTTTTTTAAACTCTTCAGCTATAGTCTCTAAATCTTCAATCCTATCGGGACGTAATAACAACATCATCATCTCTTGTTCTCCTGTCACTGCACTATAAATAGCCATGGGAAGATAAACAACACCTTTTGGTTCTTCCTCCTCACGGTATTTACTCGCAATAATCCCAATCACAATATAAGGTCTAAAATTCAGATAAATACTTTGTTCTAAAGGATTGACATTTTTGAATAGTTTATCTACTAAAAATTGATCAATAATAATTACAGGTTTATAATTTTCAAAATCACTGGATGTAAAAGCACGTCCCGCAACTAATTTACGTCCTGATGTGTTTAAAAAATCGACAGTCATCGCTCTGGCGGTAGGATTAGCTTGCTGATTCTGAAAAACAACCTCTGGAGATTCCATCCAATTCATGCCACTAATAGATTTTAATCCATGTAGCTGTTTTTGAAAGAGGGTAATATCTTCTAAACTGAATTGTACTGATTCTTTTGTAATAGAGTTCCAGCCTGAATAAGTAAAGATTTGTGGCGCGTCCCGTTCAGCCAATTGTTGCTCAATAACCGCACGGCTAATTGTTCCCACTTGTAACGTTGCACTCACCGCAGCTACCCCCATAAATACCCCAATTCCCGATAGAAAAGAACGGACGGGATTACCTAATAAGGAACTACCACTTAATTTAATTAAGCTTAAAATAGAAAGACCCATAATGCTATTCATTAAAAGGGAACAGGGAACAGTAAGCCGTAACTCTCGTTTCTAGGTTCGACCTAGAAATGATATTAAGCAGGCTCTGCCTCCTCAAAATGCAGGCGGAGCCTGCTAGTCGGTATTCCCAGCAAGATGCTAGGAACAAGAAATAAAAAGTTTTAATTGGAGATCAATTCATTCAATTTATCACGAACTGCTTGAATATCTTGCCACATTAACCATTTTGGTGATCCGGTTTCCTTAGAAGGATTTCTTAATAAATAAGCGGGATGAAAAATCGGCATACATAATCGTCCTTCCCATTCCATCCATTCACCCCTAATTTTAGTAATTCCCCGTTTATCCCCTAAAATAGATTTAACAGCAGTAGCTCCTGTTAATAAAATAATTTGGGGATTAACTAAACGAATTTGTTCTAATAAATAGGGTTTACAAGCTTCCATTTCTTGAGGGGTTGGGGTGCGATTATTCGGAGGACGACAGCGAATTGCATTAGAAATATAAACCTCTTGATCTGTACTCAAACCAACGGATTCTAAAATTTTTTCTAATAGTTGTCCCGATCTTCCCACAAACGGTAAACCCTGTTCATCTTCATTTTGACCGGGTGCTTCCCCTACAATCATAATTGGCGCTTGAATATGACCTCGACCAATAACAGCATGGGTGCGATTTTGTCCTAATTCACAACGAAAACAATGATTACAATGGTTAGAAATTTCTTCTAAAGTTTGATAAGTTCCCACAGGAATTGGAACTTTAGCATCCGTCGGAATTAAATCCCGATTTACCTGGGATGAGGGAGGAGAAGGTTCAGAATTGTTGAAATCGAATAAACTTAATTGTTCGTGATTGGACATAGGAAGTGTGTAGGGTGTTCGGTTTCGGTTTCGGTCAACAGTCGTAGGGGCGGGGTTACCCAAAGTCCGTCAACTTTAAGGCTAAAAGTAAGCCGAAAAACCAAAAGTTCGTTGATTTTTTTAAGCGTCCTAGATCCCCCCTAACCCCCTTGAAAAGGGGGGAACAGGAGATCAAAGTCCCCCTTTTTAAGGGGGATTTAGGGGGATCTAATCTGGGC
>NZ_LR734862.1:0-849 GCF_900010725.2 Planktothrix serta PCC 8927
AATCCAATATTCTTGAACTCCGGTAATAGAATAGAGTTTTAATTTAGCTTGTTTATCGCGGCGTTCATTTTGTTTTCCGGGGGATAAAACTTCAATAACTAACTCAGGTGCACCTGTTAAATGTCCGGCTTCATCTTCAATTTGTTCAAGTCGTTCATGAGTGACCCAAACGACATCAGGAATGACGCTATCAAACTCGGAAAAGATTAAACCTGGAGCAAAAATTGTTACGCCTAAATGACTCGACTCTGACCAACTATCTAGTTGACTAAAAATTTTACCACAAGTCTGTTGATGGCGACGATGGGGAGAGCGAGTCATAAATAGTTCTCCATCGAGAATTTCATAACATATCCATTCATTTTCTGGTAGTCCCTCAACATCGTGAATTGTCCAGCGTACTTGTTCTAGGGTTTGAATCATAATCACCCTCCATTTTCCTTTGATTTTAACATTGATCTACAACTTTTTACTCACACTCTACAACCGATTTTAAGGAAAAAATAACTGAACAACCGCACTAAATCCGGGTAATAATGGGGATGTAATTTCATCGGTTTCTAATAGAGTTGCGACTTTAACTAATTGTGCTTGTTCTCGACGATAAATTTCAACTTGTTTAGTGAAATAATTAACAATCCAATATTCTTGAACTCCGGTAATAGAATAGAGTTTTAATTTAGCTTGTTTATCGCGGCGTTCATTTTGTTTTCCGGGGGATAAAACTTCAATAACTAACTCAGGTGCACCTGTTAAATGTCCGGCTTCATCTTCAATTTGTTCAAGTCGTTCATGAGTGACCCAAACGACATCAGGAATGACGCTATCAAACTCGGAAAAGATTAAACC
>NZ_LR734862.1:2567-3075 GCF_900010725.2 Planktothrix serta PCC 8927
AATCCAATATTCTTGAACTCCGGTAATAGAATAGAGTTTTAATTTAGCTTGTTTATCGCGGCGTTCATTTTGTTTTCCGGGGGATAAAACTTCAATAACTAACTCAGGTGCACCTGTTAAATGTCCGGCTTCATCTTCAATTTGTTCAAGTCGTTCATGAGTGACCCAAACGACATCAGGAATGACGCTATCAAACTCGGAAAAGATTAAACCTGGAGCAAAAATTGTTACGCCTAAACCGCTTGACTGTGAGGCTGTATGAAGTAGTGCAGCAATATTAACACAAGCCTGTTGATGGCGACGATGGGGAGAGCGAGTCATAAATAGTTCTCCATCGAGAATTTCATAACGTATCCATTCATTTTCCGGTAGTCCATCTAAATCGTGAATTGTCCAGCGTACTTGTTCTAGGGTTTGAATCATAATCCCCCTCCATTTTCCTTTGATTTTAACATTGATCTACAACTTTTTACTCACACTCTACAACCGATTTTAAGGAAAAAATAAC
>NZ_LR734863.1:0-81448 GCF_900010725.2 Planktothrix serta PCC 8927
TACGGTTAGGACATTTTTAAATCCTGAAACCCTTTCACTTCTTACTGTTCCCTGTTCCCTGTTCCCTGTTCCCTTGCGCGTAGCGCTATAGATAGATGGTGCGTGCGCTTTGCTTACGCACCCTACGGGTTATGAACGGTGGGATTGAGCTATTTTTAAACTTAAGAAAATAACCGGAATAATCCCCACCACAACAATAGCTAATGCGGGGGCTGCTGCTTCGGCTAATCGTTCATCGGAAGCTAAATTATAGACGCGAATCGCTAGGGTATCAAAATTAAATGGACGAATTACTAAGGTAGCGGATAATTCTTTCATCACATCTACAAAGGTTAACATTCCGGCGGTTAATAACCCACTCCACATCATCGGGGTATGAACTTTAATTAAAGTCCGAGTTGCACCATATCCTAAACTCCGGGCTGCTTCATCTAAATTGGGTTTAATTTTACTTAAACTTGATTCCACCGCCCCAAAAGAAACCGCTAAAAATCGCACTAAATAAGCATAAATTAAAGCGATAATTGTTCCACTGAATAACAATCCTGTACTGATGCCAAAGGTAGACCGCATCAACGCATCAATGCTATTATCTAAGCGACCAATAGGAATTAAAATTCCCACCGCAATTACAGAACCCGGAACCGCATAACCCATAGCTGCAATTCGGGTGGATAATCGCATCATAAAATTATAATTTAACCGCACACCATAGGCCATAATTAAAGCAATAAAAACCGCTAAAAGTCCGCTAATTGTGGCTAAAATTAAACTATGTAAGGCATAATTCCAAAATTCAGCATTGAAAACGGTTTCTAAATTTTCTACGGTCATTTGTAATAAAATACCACTGGGAATTAAAAACCCTAAAATAATCGGAAATAAACAGATAAAAACTGCTAAAATTCCTCGAAATCCTTTGAGTTTAAATTGGTTTAAGGATTGAAATCGATTTCCAGTTTGATAATATTGAGCTTGGCGACGTGACCAAAGCTCGATTAAAATTAAGCCTAAAATAAATAACATTAAAACCGCAGCTAATTGAGAGGCTGCGATTCGTTCTCCCATGCCAAACCAAGTTCGATAAATTCCCGTTGTAAACGTATCAACTCCGAAATATTGAACCGTCCCAAAATCATTGAGGGTTTCCATTAATGCTAAGGCTAATCCCGCAATAATAGACGGACGAGCTAAGGGTAAAGCAATCGCATAGAAGCTTTTCCAGGGGCCACAACCGAGGGAACGACTCGCCTCCAAGGTACAAGTTGATTGTTCTAAAAAGGCAACTCTAGTTAATAAATAAACGTAGGGATATAACGTTAAAGATAATAAAAAAATTGCTCCCCAAACCGAACGAATATTAGGAAACCAATAGTCATCAATACTACTCCATCCGAAGGCATTCCGTAGGACGGTTTGCACCGGGCCATAAAAATCTAGCCATTCGGTGTACACATAGGCGAGAATATAAGCGGGTGCAGCTAAGGGGAGTAATAATCCCCATTGAAACAGGCGACTACCCGGAAATCGACACATCGTCACTAACCAAGCACTACTGACTCCTAGCAATAATACCCCACTGCCAACGCCAAAGATTAGCAATAAGGAATTGAGAATATAACCGGGGAGAACCGTTGAGGCTAAATGGTTCCAGACCGTAGCCGAATTGGTGAAAATACTGGTTAATACAAATAATACCGGAGTAGCGATTAAAATTGCGATCGCCATGACAAACACAGTCCAAACGTCCAGACTCAAGCTGCGAAAGGCTTTTAGCAAAGACTCAAAGGGGAATAACCGCACCTAAAAACACTCCCAAAAATTTAATCCCGTCTTAGTGAGAATATATCCTAAAAAGGGAGTATACTTAATCAAGTTTGTGAATATAATTTCAATTTAGGTGTTGACTGTTGGCTGTTAACTGTTGGCTGACACCCGACACCCAAGCTGAACTGTAAGCCTATTTGATTTGCTATGATTCAATCTGTAATTCTGTATTTAGAGAACGTCGGTAAACAGTTTTCTCGAAGCCAGACGGCAGCCGTTCAAGGCGTTAGCGTTAAGTTACATGAAGGGGATATTTTGGGATTATTAGGCCCTTCTGGATGTGGTAAAACCACATTATTGCGAATGATTGCCGGATTTGAACAGCCGGACACGGGAACCATTACTCTCGCTGGGCGAGAAGTAGCTGGCTTAGATTGTTGGATACCGCCAGAACAGCGAGATGTGGGGATGGTGTTTCAAGATTATGCCTTATTTCCCCATTTAACCGTTGAAAAAAATATTGCCTTTGGCTTAAAAAATAGTAAGAAAAAATCTAGTTTAGCGATTCACAGACGGGTCGCCGAAGTTTTAGAATTAGTGGGATTATCGGGTTATGAAAAACGTTATCCTCACGAAATATCGGGAGGACAGCAACAACGGGTCGCCTTAGCCCGTGCTTTAGCGCCCCATCCGGCTTTAGTATTATTAGATGAACCTTTAAGTAATTTAGATGTACAGGTGCGGTTAAGATTGCGGCAGGAATTACGCGATATTTTAAAAGTAGCAGGAACTACCGCAATTTTTGTTACCCATGACCAAGAAGAAGCCCTATCAATTTCTGATTGGGTGGCGGTGATGCGCGCTGGACGGTTAGAACAGTTGGGCACACCGGAAACCATTTATCAGCAACCCGCCTCTCGATTTGTAGCAGAATTTGTGACTCAAGCGAATTTTATTCCGGCGAAACGTCGAGGAGATTTTTGGGAAACGGAAGTGGGTTGTTTTGCAATTAACCCCTATCTTGTAGATCAACTTACCTCAGATTGGGATAAATTAGACCGGGTAGAATTAATGGTACGACAAGAGGATTTTATTCTTAAACCCGATGATAACGCGCCTGTTGTGATCCGCGATCGCCAATTTCTCGGACGAGAAAATCACTATAGTTTGCAAGTTCCTTCAGGTGGGGAACTCATCGCCAGAACCAGTGCGACAACGGCTTTACCTGTGGGAATGCGCGTTAAAATCTCCGTCCCCGAAAATGCTTTGCGAGTATTTCCGAGTCGGATTCAAGGGGGTTCTAAAAGTGGCGTTATTCTGTGAAATAATCCTAGAAAAAATCGGACTTTAGGGGTGAGGGGTCAGACCCTCTGCCCCTCTGTCTGGGTTTGAAGCTGGTAGAAATTTTGGTAGAAATCAAGTGTGCGATTCGCACAGTTAGTAAAGGGTTGGCAGTTGAACGTCTGTTTTGAGAAACCCTGCGTAATAGGTGAACAGAGTTTCTAAATCGTGTCCTGTGATTCTGGCTATTGTTACGGCGGGAACTCCTGACTGTAGAGCGTGGCTAATAAATGTGTGGCGGCATGAGTATGGTTTCCGGTATTCAATCCCACAGTTTGCTAGTACGTCTTTCCATTTGACCCTAAAAGTGGATGGCTTAATCGGCAGGGCAGCATGATTAAGAAACACGCTTTCTGCTTGTTTGGGTTGGTTTGACAGCATCTTTTGCAGATTATCTGTCAAACCAAATGAACGAACACTTCCATTTTTTGGCGGCTTGCGTTTTCCTTGGCTAATCTGAGATGAGATTGTGCAGGTTGCACAGTCGGGAGATAAATCCTGCCAACGCAACCCGATCGCTTCCCCAATCCGAACACCACTGCCGAACAGGAAGCGAACCATCGGTTGATAACTAGAACCGTTAAATCCCTGAATGATTAATTGAATCTCTTCTCGCTCAAAGGGTTGAATAAGTGGCTTTTCTGTCTTGATGCTTTTGCGTGGGGAAGTCCAAGGGTTATTAGCTACTAATCCTCTCTGTATGAACCATTCCCACGCAGCCTTTAGCCGTTTAATTTTGGCTTGGATTGTGCTACTTTTTAAATTTTTCTGTTGGCAATGGGTTAAAAATTGAAAGGCTTGCTGTTCCGAAAATTGCCTAATATTGATTTTATCAAGGTTGCAAGCTTTGAGAGTAAAGACGACTGAATTATATAATCCTCTTGTTTGGGGGTCTAAGGATTTTGTCGCTACGAATAAGTTAAATGCTTCAGCCGTTGTTAAATTCGCTGTGGTTAAATTTTCTGCAACTTTATACCGTTCATGTGACCAATCGAATGTTCCGGCTCTAATATCCTGTTGAATTTTTATTTCAAATTCTTTAGCCTTCAGTTGATCATCAATGTCTAATGTTGACAACCCCGGATAAAGTGTAACACGGTTTCCATTGGGGTCTTTGAATCGAATTGTTATTCGTCCTTTGTCACTTGAAATGCCCATAAGCTAGAATGTAGAAATGTTACTGGATGATTTAAAAACCCTCTAATCCGGCTGAAGTGATTTAGAGGGTTTTTGTTGATTGATTTACACTGTCTACCGATTGGTATACACCTGTCTATCGCTACCTATTTCTACTTTGATTTGAACGACTTGCGAAATGAAGAAGCCAGCGAAGAACAGGAATAATGGAATGAACCAAGGGGCTAGATAATCTGTTAATCCTATAGGTTTTTTCATTGTGTTAATCCCCTGACGTTGACTCTAAATACTGAACATCTAATTCTGCAATTATTTTTTCTAGTCTGTTGTTGTTGCCCTCTAATTGCTCTATTAGATGCGTTGGATTCTCACTACTACTAGAAGATGATTTAGTCTTCTCAAGAAACATATCGGCAGCTTTTAGGACAAAATCAAATATTTTTCCAGACCCCCGTACCAAAAACACTAAATCCGCTTCGTTGTTGATGGTGTTCGCTAAAAAAGTTAGGGCGATGAATTGTCTGTCAGTTAGCATTTAAACCTCTTGTTGAATGAGTGTTACACTGATAGATTTTTAATTACTCCGCTTCTACATAAACGGGTTCTCCATCAACCCAGGCTATTGCGCCTAACGTAATAAAAGATGTCTTTTGTTCCTCAACTTCCTCCTCAACATACTCAACATCATTAGTCACTAAATCGAATAAAGCTTTATTAATTTGAACTAATTCCTGGTTCAATTCGTTCATTTTCTGGCTCGATTCGTGCATTTTTTCAAGTTTGTCTCCTATATCTTTAAATTCTTTTTCAATGGTTTCTATGGTTTCTATATCTATATTTCCATCTATATTTCCGCCGCCCGACTGTTCTAAGAATATATCAGCATAGACGAATGAACTGTCAGCAATTCTTTTTATACTTTCAGAATCTTTAATTCTATCTTTAATTCTCTCAACAAAAAGCACTTCAGGCCATTTAGAAGTAATATTTGCAAATAGCTGAAGTGCAACAAATTGTCTGTCTGTTAACATTTAGGTTCTCCTTTTTTTATCTTTGGGTTCAGGTTTACTTTGAGATAAGTAACCGTCTTCATTTTGGACTTTCTGTTTTAATCGACTAATCTCATCATCAACAGATGGTGACTGAGATTTTGTTAGTGATGCCTCGTTAGGGGGAGTTGATAATGTTTTAGGTTGTTTGGATTTTGTGGCTTTTCGGAATTGAAATGGAATAGGAAGAATGGTTTCTAAATATCCAATTAGACCGTATAAGATAGTAGCCAGGATAAAGACAAGAATGAGTATCCGTTTTGCTCCTACTGGTGACGATAATATTGTACGGGTTAGGTAGAATGGCAGATAAACGATGGATATTGCAAGAATCGCAACAAATACAGCCATTATTCCTTCCGCAATATTAGAAAAATGCCAGAACTTTGTAGGCTCTTTCCTGAAAACTTTTCGCCAGAAAAAGTTTAGAAAGGTTACGGTTAATAGCACAGAAATGATCAATGCGGACAATTCCGGGTTTCCGGTTTGTACGAAAAAATAGATTCCAATGGACAGAAACATCATTCGACGAATTAAAATCAAAGTGGGTAACAACATAGTGGGAGAACTGAATGTGATATCTCAATTCTCCCATACCCACTAACTCTCCTCACCTCCTACGACTAAGCAACTAAAACTTTCTCTGACAGAACCATTGGCAAATCTTCAAAGTTTACCCCTACAGCACGACAGAAGTTGTGCCATTGTTGTCGCGTCATAGACGGTTCAACACCATTGTTTTCCCATCGCGCCAAAGTAGAAACGGCAATATCACCAATGATTGCAGCTAGCTGCTCTCTGGTTAATCCTGCTTTCTCTCTCAGTTGGCGACTCAATGTGGTTCTTCTAACCTCTTGATTGTTTTCTTCTTCTATCATATCATAATAACATCTCAATTTGACAAGTCAAGATAACGTGCTATATTGAGATGTAGGAAACAACAACAAAGCTTCCCCTATTGCAGTTAGGGGTTTCCTGAGCGGATTTAGCTTCTGTGTTGATTCTAAGGCCAATGCAAAACACAGCTAAAAGTCTTTTGTTTCGGCAGTTTTGCGGAGTCCTTCCTCTCCTACCCTGTACCGTTGCGTTGAGGATGTGCCTATGTAAGTCAAAAAGCTTCTTTCGGAATAACTGGATGAATTTTGCTGGTATCGACAGCAAAACCTGGGGTGAAAATCCCCAGGCTACCAAAAATTTCTTTGCACTCACCCTACCAAAACGGGGCATCTCATACCAGAAGACCTTAACCCCCTGGGGGTCTAACCCCTCAGTTGTGCCTATGACTATTTGCACCTGTCGATCATTAACCCTTGTTGGTGTTGCCGTTTCGTTAGTTATTGCTGCTTTGCTGATATTAAAGATTGCCTTTAATCGGGGAAGTGGCAGATAGAACCAAATCCTGAAAATGCAGTTTTCCGAGTATTTTCAGGAGTCTAATTTATCCCAATTGTTAATTCCCAAATGACAATATCAACCCTTGACGCTGCCGTCTCAATCCTTGAGAAATGGCTTATCGCAAACGCACCACCAAAAGCGGTTTATCTTCACTTTTCCCCCAAGGAATTGCAAGAAGAATTGGGTTTTTCCCCCTCAACCTTTTGGTATGCCATGTATAAACTCCGAGAAGAAAATCGGGTTAATTTCTACGAGCCTTGGCTCTTTTTAGTCTTTAGTTACACATTCACTAACAACAAACAGGAGAACCTATGAACAGCTCCTCTATTGCCAAAATCCGATTACTAAAAGACTCCATTGGACAAAAAAAACTCGCCGATCTAAAACAAGACGCGGCGGAGTTAGGACTCTCTTCTGATGATGTCAAAACTTTCGGAACACTTACCCTAAAACAGACTTGGATTAATGCTATTGGAGAAAAAATCGCCCAGTTGTTTGATGAATTAGGGGAGAGTGCGATCATCTCACACGGAGATGGAGACGACCACACTGAGGGTGTTGAACCAGGGGGTACAACGCCTAACACTATAACCCAAAAAGAGGAAACTATGGATAAAGAATTGCATCTTTCATCGGTTCAAGTTGCCGTTCCCGAATTAGCGGCACCAGACCCTAACGAAGACGAAGATGATGATGATGATGATGATGATGATGATGTTGATGAGGAAGAACTTGCAGCAATAACGATAAAACACGTTAGCCCGATTTGTTCTGACATCATTCTTGCTCTTCCCACATTCAACTATTACCAACTCATCGCATTTCACTATGGGGTTCTGTTAGCTCACCAGGATTTGCAACCTGTCGCTTATGCGATGGAATTGTTGGACTATGATCGCTTTCCTCCTGAACAATCTTTTTCTCTAAAATTGCATGAATTTGTCCCTGATTTGTACGAGCGAGATCGTCTGGTTCTATTAATCAAGGGTTTGAAGTCATCCATATTCTTCAAAAAACCAGAAAATTGCTGTCCTGCCTGTGGCGGTGCGGGGAATATTTTTGCAGGTGTCGCAGACCATTTAATTGACTGGGAAACTTGTCCAAAATGTGACGGGAAAGGATTTTTAGAACCCGTTCCTAGTCCCAGCGACCTTCCGACTATTGAGGAAATTATCGGGACAATCCCCTCCGACTCAGGGGATTGTCCCGATTGCGACGGCACGGGTGAAATTCTGGATTTTTCCGGTGAAGATAACGAGCCATGTCCGACGTGTTCAGAACCTGAGCCAAAAACTGAGCCAAAACTGAGCCAACCCGATGTCAATGTTAATGTTCTCGTCAACTTTGTTTCCCTGGATGCTGAATATTCTCGACGGGTGGAGGCGATCGCTAAAAGCTTTGACGGTAATTGCTGGTTTTCAGGATATTCACCCGGCAATTATGAGGAAAATTGGTCTTTTGGTTCATACTCTTTTGCCAGCAATTTCAAAGAACAGTGTCAATCCTTGCCATTCGTTCAGTCGGCAACGATTGATCGCATTGCCTCTAATACCCCTATTACGCCGCCTGTTGATACCTCTCTTTATGCCAGCGACTTTGAGAAGGAAACCGTGATCGCGTTTTACCGCGAAGAAGGTTCTACCCCAGAGGAACTAGAGGAAGTTCGTCGGCAACCATTAACAAAAATGGACGCTGCGATCGTTCTCGGTTATGCCGAACATTACAAAAAATCGGCTGAAATCGCTCTGCGGTTGTACCTCGTTGATTGGATTAACGACATCAATTTAGAGCGCGAACAGTGTGCGAATCGCACAGATAAACTTCTGTTGAACTGGAAAACCGTTACAGAAGCAAAGGCAAAAATTGCCTATCAATTCCAATTGCGGCGACCCGGTGAAATTAATTGTTTCTGCACCCCTGACGGCTGGCGAATCAGTGCGCCTCAGTGGGTGAAAGAAGAAATTCTGACTCAAAAAGAAGCCGAATTTCTCAGCCCGGATGATCCTGTTGTTGAACTGATGGGTAACGGCTACCTTTTCGCTTTAGAAAAGTTCAAAGAACAAGTTTCCCTCTCATTGGTTGACTTATCACCATTCCCGTTAACCCATGAAAACTCACCCCTGGCGTAATTACAAACAGGGCCGTCTAATGACTCAATCAGATGACGGCGAGTCTATCGTTCAAGCCATTTTAGCCAAGATTGGGTATCACCGCTATCGGTTGAACATTACCCAATCTCAAATGGCTGAACTATTAAACACTCGGTTTAAGAAATCAACGGTTAGTAGTTTGAATCGACAACAGTTAACCGATTTTTTGACCGAGATTGAGACAGTAATCAGCATTGAAGAATTGCAATTCTAACACGGAGAAAAAAAATGCTTGGATATTTCAAAGGAGACGATTTTAACGGGGGTAGCGTTGCTCCAGTTCAGGGCCAATCTAATAATTTAGACGCGAATTCAGTTCATCAAAAGTCCGCTCAAAATGCGATTACTCCCGATAGTCCGGGCAGTTGGAAAAGTTATCGCGCCGTCCCTGTTGTTACAGAAGCACGGGCCTTTACGGAGGAAGAAGCTGACGCTTTAACCGAAGTAGAAAAACAGGAACGGATGAAACGGAAAGCCAGTAAGAAGGCTTATGAAAAGTTAGAAAAAATCAGCAATCACGGCACAGTTATTAATCGTCATCACGAGAAATACCGCCGTAATGAAGCACGGAATGAACGACGGATGCAAGGGTATAAAAATACCAGTGCAAAATATCTCCATGGCTTGCGTCCTGAATACGCCAAATTAGGTCAAGGATTGGAGAAAGCCGCTCAAGCCGCCGACCAAGCAATTAGTCAGTTAGCCGCTCAACTTTAGCCTTAAATAATGATCCAATTTTACCGCGTTATCGGGTTCTTTCTCTTGATTGCTGGTGTTGCCAGTTTCTTCGCGTTGCTTGCCTTATTAGTTGATCAATTGAGAGAACCTTTCTTTCTCCTAATCATTCTCTGTTCCATTGGTTTAGGTGCTACAGGAGCGGTTACTTTTTACCGGAAAACCGATGATGATAAAGAGTGGCTTTTAGGGTTATTGTTCATCATTGGCTTAGGTATAGCCCTATTCGTGGGGGGTGCAATCCAATGGGTTCAGTAATTAATCCCAATGCCCAAAGTGAGGCGATTAAGCAGAATTGGAAAACTTACCATATTCTCAATATCATTCTGTTAAGCACCTCTTTACCCTGTTGGTTCTTCACTCCCTTTTTAACCCGTGACACTGCCAACAACTGGCATAGAGTTTTTCGGTTTGCCTCTATTATTTATGCCATTTCTGCAAGTAGCACATCTCTCTATCTTTCCAATCAATTAGGCAAACTTAAGCCTAAAATTGATGCCCTAAACAAACGGGAACAAGCTGAATTTAAACACTCGCTCGCAAGTGATTTGTACCTTGCTCAAAGTACCAATACAGCGATCGCGCAGTTTCTAGTGGCTGAACGGAGTAGTTCATTGAGTTCACCTAATTCTGAACTCCTGAACGATAGTGTTCATGAAGATTACAGCGATAATGAGCCTTTAGTTCAGAACCGTTCAGAACGGGGTGAACTAAATCGTTCATCGGTTCAGAAACCTGAACTAAGCAAACTCGCACAAGAATATTTTGAACCTGTTTTAGAAGCATTGGAAGACGGTTTGAGCGATAGCCAAATCATAAAAGACGTTATGGGATTTAAAAATTATCGATACAAGGAGGGTAAGGCAATTTTGTCGGAAATTAAAGATGAATTAGAACTATCGGAGGATTGAAATGGATACCGAGCAAATGAACCTAGGCTTAAGTGATTACGGAGAATCAATTGCTAAATTATTAGTCTGGCTTCCTGCATTACCCAAACAGCAATTAGATGTTCTTCTTGATTTCGTTAAAGCAGAAGTTTCTGCCAATGGGGAAACATCAGAAGTATTGTCAGCTTATACAGAAGAAGAGGAACGCTGTTGTCTGTTTGGTTTAACAGAAGTCTCTTTCGTTAATCATTTGATTCAAGAATACGCACCAATTCAACTTAACAAGTTACAAGAAAAATTAATTGAGTTAGAAGGGGCGAATAGTGGGTTAGATGCGTTAGTTGAACAGTTGCAGAAAGAGAATCAGGAACTTTTTGAGTTACACCAGGAACTTGTTAACGATAATCGGCAATTAACTTACGTTGCTGACGAACAAAAAGACAAACTTAAAATTCTTGAACATAACGAGAAATACTTAAGAAAGCAAGTTAGAGATTTATCTGTACAAGCGTTAACTTGTATTCAGATTTTAAAGATTTGCTCGAACACAGACCGATGTTTAACCCACTCACAACGAAAAGCTTTTGCAGAAGTTGGATTAAACACGCTTCAAACATTATTTCCTAAAGGCATAACCCCCGAAAATTTCCCGTGTCATGAGGATTATATCCGGGTTAATTCTGATGACAATGACCCCATCCCTTTTGAATCTAAGCCTACGAAATACGAGGAATTTTATTAATGGATACCTTCACCCGATTTTTAGAATGGTTTCCCCATAGATTCCACTGGATTTATAAGCCTGCGTGGGGAAGATGGACTACCGAGACAAAATACCCGATTTCTGATGGGGTTCTCATCAAAAAATGGGAAAATCCCCTTGAAATTGTTGGGGTGCGATTTGGAAAATTAACTCGCTATGCAATGCTCGATATTGATAAGGGAAGCCCCTATCACCCCAAAAATGGCGGTGACATTCCGGGCCTGTTGAATACCCTGGAATTTATGGGTTTTCACCGCCACATTCTGATCCAGTCGTCTGATTCTTATGGGTTACATATCTACTTACCTCTACCCGCACCCGTCCCGACGTTCAAACTGGCAGTTGCCCTGAAAAATTTCCTGACCAATAACGGGTTTACTGTGCGATCCGCACACTTGGAAATATTTCCTAATGTCAAAGCATACTCATTCGACAAAATCACTGACTACAACGGGCACCGCCTCCCACTTCAACCTCAATCAGGAAGCTGTGTTTTAGATCCAGATAATTTATTCCCATCTTCCAACGGATTTAACCTTGATTTCTTCCTTAAGTTGATGGATTGGGGCGCGGCGGGTCAAGATTTTCCTGTCATTCAAGATTTCATCAATAATGCAAAACTCTCCCGCCATCAACGGCCAGATTCATTGTCAGCCAATGCCGCGAAATGGCGGCAGGATTTAGAATCTTCTTTGGAAAGGGGGTGGACAGGAGACGGCCAGACCAACGAGATCCTAAAAAATCTCCTTAAGATTGGAGCCGTCTTTCACCACCTAGTCGGGGAAAATTTGGTTAACTGGATGGTTGCCACGTCCGAATCCTTGCCAGGATTTAAAAAATGGTGCGACCATCAGAACGACTTGATCAAGCGGTGCCGCGAGTGGGTTAGCTGTAATGACTCTCACCAATATTACAAAGCCTACTGTTCTCGCCCTCAAAGGGTTGTTCCTCACGAGGAGGTTTTCGTCCTCGATGCTAACGAAAGGTTAAGGCAGGAAGCCCGAAACCGGATTTCTCTGTGCGCGAAAGCGATCGCAGGACAGGCGATCACCACTGTCCGGGGTTTTATTACGGCTCTTAAGGAAAAGTCTCTTGAGTTGTTTGGGACGGCTCCGAGTACCGCAACCCTCTATAAACACAGAGATATCTGGGAAGGGTATGAAACAGCCGACGTAGAGCTAGATACGGCAATTATCGAAGATAGTTTAGAAACCGAAAATAACGAAGAATTAGGCCGTTTCACACCCCCCCTTAATGAAGGTTTTGTGAACCCTAAAATTTTACAAAAAACGGGGGGAGTCGGAGGGGGGTTTGAGGATAATACCAACGTTCCGAGGGTAGCTAACCGTATCGAAAAAGCTAAAGCCCTTGTAGATGAACGTGTTCGCAAGTTTCGGGAAAAATTAGGACTGTGCGATTCGCACACTTCATCAGATTCGCAAAAGAACTCACCGATAGACCAAGACATCACGGGTACGGATTCTGTACTAGATCGCGGATATTTAGAATTTTTGTCCTCGGAGCTTTCGCTCGAATTTGTATCTAACGTTCCGCGCAATATCGCGGAGGCGATCGCCTCTTCTCTCTGGGCTGATATACAAAAATTTGAGGATCTTTGTCATGACGAAATTAGCTAAACTTCCCCAGGTTGGTGATAAAGTTTGGGCTTTCTCCCCCAATCATCGCCAAGAAATCAAGGTTCAAGTTAAGAAAGTTTTCGCAAATAGCTTTCAGGGGCTTGATAGTGAGAAAAATACAATCACTAAGCTTTCTAAGTGGCGTCCTATCGATTCAACTCCTGAAAATGGAACAGTAGAACCCAACCCGGCAAAAGCCCTTAGTGCAACCATAACCAATCTTCCCTTAGATCAGATTAAAGTTGAGCGGCGTTTTCAGCAGCGTTCAGACCTCTACAACCTATTTGACGATAAAGGTGAACCCTATCTTGACCCTTCAATTGTTGAGAGATACCAGGAATTACTCTTAAAAGAAGACGATGGTAGCCCCAAAGACCCCCCGCCGTTAATTGTTCATCGTTTACCGGATGGGAACTTTTATTTGGTTGATGGCTTTCACCGATATGCGGCGTTGCAAGCCGACGGCA
The DNA here is from genome assembly GCF_900010725.2 of Planktothrix serta PCC 8927. Classification (NCBI taxonomy): domain Bacteria; kingdom Bacillati; phylum Cyanobacteriota; class Cyanophyceae; order Oscillatoriales; family Microcoleaceae; genus Planktothrix; species Planktothrix serta. The sequence continues at coordinate 13,332 of NZ_LR734863.1, forward strand.
GAACAACCGCGCCCTGTGAAATTATCGAATCTACCGAACCCGATGCCCTGCTGCAGTCGTGCACCATCAATTTGAAAAATGGATTAGGGGTTAGGAAGGCTGATATCTCCAGGTCAATTTGGCGAATTTTTTCGGTATTGGATTCGTTGCCCGATGGCGATTCCCGAAAAAAATGGAGCGATCGCCACATCTCTAGATTGTTGGGGTGTTCCAACTCGACGGTCAGCATTGTTCACAACCAATTCTTAAACAAAAAGGCTTTTGAAGAACAGAATTTTCAACCTGGAGATCGGATTAAATGTATTGACCCCAATAGCAAATACAACGGTTTCGTTGGACAGATTACCCGGCTAGATTTATCACAGGGAGTAATTGTAATTTTTGATAAAGGTCAAACAACTGATGTCTTTATCTTCCTACCCCCAGAAAGTCTTGTCAAGACTCAAGAGGTGTTTGTTGAACCCAATACTGATCACCAGTCTCCTGCTCCCCCTGGTCAGCAGTCAACAGATAACAGTCAGCCTTCAGGCGTTAGTCATCAGTCATCAGTTACCACTCAACAAACAGGCGAACACCTGTCATCGAGTAACAAGGCATCAGAAGTTACAGCAGAGTTAACCCTTGAACCATTACTAACAGAGAAGCAATTAGAGACGGCTTCAAATGATCAACTTAGTGATTTATTCCGAAAAATCTCCTTAAAACTTAAGCAGTGTTTAGATCCTGGTGTTTCGGATCAACTTGATGATTTAGTTGAGAAATACTGGGGAGAAATTGGCAATTTGGAGCAACGAGATAAAGAACGATTTTTGATTCTTCTAATAGATAAATCTTTCAATAACAATCTGTAAAACTGGTGTGACACATCTCCTGATGAAATCAGACGGCGTTATTTGGGGGATGTTTCAATTTTTGAGTCGCGGCCAGGTAGTTTTCAACTCAATTGAAACAATTAGACGATTCTTGCAAACCCATTTTTATCTTCCACAAATCCTGCTGAATAAGGAATCGGATTTGTGGGGATTGCGATCGCTAAAGTTACTCACATTCAACCATTGCAGTCCCAAGTTTTTATTAAAATTAAACAAAAAAGCTGCCGTTACACGCCAAGCAAAAAGTACCAGAAGTCCTAAGCATATTAGCTGTAAGGTGGTTGTAAGAGGTAGTGAAAGTGGTTCCATAAGTATACCCGATTCTAATTATACTAAATCCGCCCATACCGTATAGATAAGGAACATAGTTATTCGTAATACCGTAGTATGTTCCTGGTATCCAGACAGGAGTATAGTTTGGGCTTGGAAATGTAAACGGGAGATCCCGAATCTCTAATATTTCAGATCCATTCTGATTACTTAGAGCTACCTCTAAATAAATTGAGAAAAAATAAGCATTATTAATCCTGATATACTTTCCCGTGTTTTTGTAATGATGAAAACTTTTGATCACCATTCCATACATTTTAGGAGCAAAAGTTCCCGATTCAACAATTGGCTTATTTGTTATTTCATCATACTCAATCTGGTTGTCAGCCAGAAATTCCGGTTTACTTTGAATATCGTTCCAAATTTGTGGTGCTGCTGTCTGTGTTCTCCCCCAATATTTCATATTGTTTTACAAAACCTTACTATATTTAGCTACCCAAACCTGAACAGAGGCAATTACCTCACCTGTTAAAACTGTAGCGGAAACTTTCTGTTTACCCACTTCAATTTCGATATTTCCATTGGGCGGAATAAACAATTTATCTGTATCCGTAACATCCCGCCCAAAAGCGATTACAATTTCTGCATCTTCAACAGTAATCAAGGCTTTTCGCCCGTAGATTGCAGTAAGGTCAGCCGGAATCAAATCCGTAATTTCATGGGGCGTTGTTGCTCCATAAAGCGGGACGGAATCGATTAACAATTGTGTCCAGTCACCCAGAACTAATTGTTCAGAAGAAACTGTAGGTTGTCTGTAAATAATAAAACTCATTTGTCCTCATTTGGGTAGGTGAAATTTGTATCTGCATTTAATTGTCTAAATCGGGTAGCTGTTTCCGTAATAAATCTAACCAGTTTCCCCTCGATTGATGCCCGATTTTGTCGAATAAGCGCCCCTAAGTTATTGACATCATTTTTTATTTCAGTAATGTCACGTTTTGTGTTTGCGAGTTGATGGGTGAAATAAATACAGAAACACATTGTTGAAAGGCACTGAATGAAAAATAATGAAATCACTACTAAGTTTGTATTCATTTTATTGTCAAGAAAAATACTTAGCTTAGTAGATTTACCCTTGAAAAATCCAAACTTTTAGAGTGAACCAAAAATATCGCTTTAGTGGTCTAAACCGAATTCTAAATTTATCAGTCAAAGGATCTAAATTGCATAATCTAGGTTCATCTAAATAAATAGCGTAATTTTTGTAAAAAGTGAATTGGTCAGGGGGGTCTTCGATTAAATGATCTAAATATCCCCCTAATTTCCAATTTTTAGGAACTTCCTCGGCAATGAACTGACATTTAACCAAATATGAACTAAATTCTTGAGGGAGAAGAAAAGGTTGTATAGGGTTAGTTAAATCTTCATAGCGTTGGTCAAAAATTAAGTCCCACATTTTAAGCCGATTTTATCCATTTAGGCACAATCAACGTTGTGTATTCGCGTTCTACTGGCATTGGAAAAGATAGCTGTTCAATTTTTAAAGTTGCAGGCATTTTTGCTGCCGGAATAACTTTTGAAAGCCAAACGGCAATAGCGATATGTGAGCAAACAGATGGAAATCTTAGAAATAACCTTTTGATGATTTTATCCTTATTTGGCTTACCAACTAATGTTTGCTTGATAAAATGATCCTTCGGCAGGGGGATAATTACCTTTTTTCCAATAACCCGACGTTTAAATTTTGAAATCCCTGGTGGGAGTGGATTTCTATCGTTTCCTTTTGGTGCTGTCGATCCATCCTTCGCGCTTTTCCCAATTTTTATTTGCTTCCAACCATCAGGGACACCGTTTTTTAGATCGACATCAAATTGCTCAAGAAATAATTCTGGTAAAAAAGTATAGGTAAAATAATCATTGCATACAGGCACTTTCACCCGCATTAATGAATTTATTTTCCCGCCCGTTTCTTGCGTATCGTTCGCCTTTAAATCATCTAAAGCAGCTGCCGCCTGCGCTTGAGACTCGTTTGGCAAACCCTGAGTTACTTCAAGCTGACTACCAGATTTACCCGGTATTACTTTTTCTGCCATTTTTTTTTAAAACCTCCTTAATGTTTATTTAGACCGTAATATTTAGTCTAAATAAGGAGCAAGGGCACTGTAATCAATACTCCCATCTGTTACGTCAATTGCTTCGATTGTGGGAATAGACAGTGAGACCGTCACCAAACCGCTTACTTCGTTTCGGGTCATTGCAGTAATCATGCTGACACCATCAGGGTTTTTTGCCGTGTCTAATTGTTTAATGCGAACACGTTTAATAATTTCAACCAACTGTTGTTCTAGTGTGTCAGCGTTAAGGGTTGCAGGACTAGCCATAATTGATACCTAGATAAACTACTCTCAAGCTACAACATCATCCCTGAAAGATGCAAGGGGTCAGACCCCTCATATAAAATGCTACAATATAGGCTGTAGCATTTTATTCATATTGACATTTCCAAAACCAAATGCCAGTAGACAGCATAAAAAATATAGAGCGGGCGTTCACTGGACGAATACCGCTTATAACCCTTGATAACGATACCCCTGTAAATCAGGTTATAACGGTAATTGATTATGCAGATGTACTTAACAGGGTAAAACCTAGTACCGCTATCAACATAAGCCTTTCTGTTGCCCTTGAACAATTGCAATTAATTAGCTACCTACCCGGCTTGTATCGACCTTACCGATTGCCAGAGTACGACGAAGATTTAACCCCTCTGATAAAACAACAAGCGGAAGACCTTGCGTGGATGGCAGAATTTAACCCGTCAACCGGAAACGCAATTGAGTTATCTCTGTTTGAAAAATTCAATAATAGTTCTTGGCAAGCTATAGCCAGAAAATGGCTTTATAATCAACAGATAGAATACTATCTTGATTTAATAAATCCATTTCTGAATAGTAAAAAGGCATCAGATATTGGTGACTCGACTTATTGTCTAGGAATTGCCATCACTCAAAAGCCATCAAATCAAACAGTTAATGAAGTCAATAATTATATTAGGATTAGGGGGGCTTATTCGGGAATCATCACTTATGAGCAACAATCAGAATTAGCAACAACTCTAAATAAATACAGTAACAGTGTCAATCCCTTACCAACTAACACAAAATACAGAGTTTTATCTTCTGAAAACAGACGGAAAATATTATATTTTCAAAATACAGGATTATCAATAATTTTCTTTAATTTTGATGAAAATTTCTGTAATCCTGATACAAGCCCATTTTTGTTGCCTGGTGAAACGCTATCTTATGAATCCGGGACGTTTACTTGGTCAGGGAATGGGAAGCAATTCTTAGTTCCCCAAAGTGAATTTCTGATACTAGATGAAATGTGGGTTTATTGTGAAGGGAAAACTTTTGAAGGAAAAAACACCCCAAAAAATTCTATTGCTTGGATACAATTTATAAAGGGAGTTTGATAGCCAATGCCAGTTTCTAATAATTTTATAAAATCCCAAACTGTATCTAGCAATAATATTGATTTGACTGGGATTTCCGGTTTGAATACCAGCTACCGATATTTTAAAGAGGGATTCTATAAACTAAATCCAGATCAGCCTTCAATAATTGTTCCCGCTACTTCTTCTAAGGTTAATCGGGAAGTTTATATTAATTACAAGGAGGAACTAAACCCAAACAATACGAATCGTTTAAGCCTATACTTTGGAAGTAAGAATCAGCACCCTAAAACAATCGAGATTAACGGAGGATATTTAGACACATCGGATGGAGGGATTGCTTTAATAGCAGAATGCTCCGAATCAGCTATTGTTGAAATTACTATTCGGCAAGATTCAGAGATTGCATATACAATAGGAAACCATAATTTAGGAGATGAAATGCCTGTAGAATTAATAATAAGACCAATTATTCAAACAGGGACGCTTTACAGTATGCCCCCATTAGCTCCTACCGTAATAGGAGAAGCAAATTTAAGGAAAGTCATTGATAGCAACAATGGATTAATTTCAGGGACTAAAGCATGGGCTATTGATAGCTTCCAAGATGGGAAAATTTATAATTTCCAAGTTAATCCTAATGGAATTCTTAACGCAGTAATTCCATTAAGAATTTTATTAGTGAAAGTTGAAGATATTTTAAAATGCTTGGCTTCTTTTGATGCTTCCGATAATGCGGAATTGGATCAATTTGCCATTGCTTCTGATTTAATCGGATGGGTAAAATCTCGATCCTTTTATTCAGAAATTGATTTGGGTGAATCTCAAAGTTTTAGTTTAAAACCAACTCGCACTCGATATCTGCTTGCATTTGATGGGGGAAATCCTGCAACCCCAGGGTACACGGATACAATAATTTCAGATTATTCAAGGAATACGATTGATCCTTATGAAGGGGGAACTTTTACCTTTTTGGGATTTTAATATGCCAGACAAAAAACCAGAATGGAGCGATTATGCCTATGATAATGATTCGATTTCTAAGCGATTAGGAATTGAGAGAGAAGAAGTGGAAAGATTAAAAGCTGAAGCTGCCAAAAAAGCTAAAGATTCAGGGGAAGGAACGGCTGAACTAAAACCCGGAGTTGGAGTCGGGGCACGGATTGATATTAATGATCTATCAAATTCTGGATTAAGAGTAGGATTAAAGATTCCAGGATTAGGAGTTGAAATTGATTCTACTGGCGGCGGTTCTGTTGATATTGTCAATTTAATAAGAATCGAAACTGTTAGAATAAAATGTTTTTATGTCCAACGTTTCTATTTCGCTGGTCAATATTTATATTCTGATATTCAAAAAGTAGATTCTGAGGAGTGCAAAGAGCCGGAGCCAGAGCCAGAGCCAGAGCCAGAGCCAGGTGCAGACCCGGAGCCACTTGATCCTATAAATGATGATGAATGGCCCCCTGAACCAAAGCCAGGTAGTGATTCCTCTACAAGAGCTTTAATTATTATAGATCGAAGTATTGTAAGAGAAGATACTTCAAGTGAAGGAAACAATACTTATAAATACAGGTCTAAATTCAATGTAAACAATATTGATGCAGAAAAAAGCCAGGCTACAATTTCATTAAATGTAGCTGAAACGGGAGGAGGTTATAACTGGTCAAGGTTGGCTAATTTTTATTATATTATTGATGCAAGCGGAACACATCGCTCTTATGAATCAGATTCTTTTTATGTGGAATCGGTAAATTCCTTTGTAAGATTTTATTATATAGGAGGATTTGCCCGGTCAACTGTTCTCTTGGTTCATGGATCTGAAAAAATGATCGAAAATTTTGCTGATTGCCTTAATTATCAGCATTCTTGGACTCGCTCCACGAGCTACGGGCCAGGAGGGACAAGTAGTTATTCAAGAAATACAAAAATTTATGATCGAAACAGAAGTGATGCTGGGTTTAAAACCGATTCTTACGGGTGGGAGGCTCCAACTGGAGCAAATTCCGCTCCACCTTCTTTTTCGAGTACAAAATATACAGAAATTCATCGAGTTCAAGGAATTATTTATATTGATGATCAAGTTAACCAACCGACAAAAAATCCCCCTTTCCCTGTAAAAAAAATGGATGAAGATTGTTGTAGAATTGTAAGACGATTAGCTAAAATAATGGCTGTTGATAAGTTTCCCGCCTCTCTGCCTAAGAGTCTTTTAGCTAAAACAAATTCTAGTGGAAACGTTATTGAAGAAGGACAAATTGATATCCCAGATTATGCAGAATTATTTGGGTGGTATATTGACCAATTTGACAAATTAATGGGTCAATGGACTGTAGACATCAAGGTTAAAGATTCAGATCCTTTAACTCCAGGCGATCAGGAACAAACGATTACTCTCCCTAATTTGGCAGAGGCAATCGCCGAAATATATGGGCTAGTGCTCCAACAGAATATTAATACCACAGTAGCCTTAAACTTTGAATCTCGGACACTTTCAGAAACTGGGTTGACGCGGCAAGCTGCAATCAAGGCTTTTAGAGCTATAGAAACGATTATTGATTATATGGGGATAGATATTATTGAGAGGGAAGAACTTATACAGCATAGTTTTGACCCGAATGCTGATAAATTAGATGAAATTCTTGGGGATGCTCCTGAAAAAGCTCCTATTAAAGTTTTTGAATTTGATTACGCAAACGGAATTACTTTGAAAACTGCTTTAAAAGAATTAGCAATTGCTGCGAACATTATAAAAGGGGTGTTTGCCAAACGTTTAGAGGGAGGTTCTGACCCTACAACAATTAAAAATCAAATAAGAAAAAATGTAAAAGACATGGAAAAAAACGAACGAATTATCAGGAAAGAAACTGAGGAAGACTGGGAAGATTTTAAAGAAAAATTCAAATCTGATCTTGGCGATGATTCTGAAATTGAGATTAAAGATGTTAAAGATGATGAATAGATTGATTTAGGGGATTTTGACTTTATGGGGCAACTAACTAGAACCGCTATTCAGCTAGGTTCCCGGCAAATCAGATCTAATTCCACCGGTGGAAAAATTTTACGGGTCTGGGAAGCTGCTGGATGGCTAGAAGATATTACACCGAGAGACCCTAATGCTCCACCTGGCCAAGGAGGACAACAGCCAAACCCCGGTGGTATTTTGGGCTTCCTTCAAGGACTAGGGGGATTTATTGTTTCCTTAGTCAAATTTTCGATGAAATGTCTCTCATTCACATTTGGTGGTTTATTTAATATAGTAAGGGGGACTTTTGATGCAATCTGGAATTTTAATTGGAATATTTCCCAAAAACAGATTTTAAATACAATTGGGAATCAGTGGGCTAATGTTGGTGTACGATTTGCGGGTTTAGCTGGTATAGCGCTACGCGCTATGGTTAGGACAAAAGTATGATAAGATGCAGTAATACCTCAATATCGGAAAATAGTTATGCCGGCNAGCGCTACGCGCTATGGTTAGGACAAAAGTATGATAAGATGCAGTAATACCTCAATATCGGAAAATAGTTATGCCGGCACCTTATAGTTACGATTTACGCTCCAAGGCGATCGCAGCCGTGAAAAGAGGAGAAAAGAAAATAGAGGTAAGTCGTTTCTTTAAAATAAGTCGCAACACATTAGATCTGTGGCTGAAAAAAGAAAGAGAAACAGGAGACTATCAGGCTAGCCGACAGGTAGGAGTAGGAACTCAACCGAAAATTCAGGAGTTAGAAAAATTTAAAGAATTCGTGAAAAAAAATAGTGACAAGACTCAAAAACAAATGGCCCAATTATGGGGGTGTGAGGCGACGCAACAGAATATTAGTTATGCTTGTCGAAAACTGGGTATAAGTCGAAAAAAAAAACTTATGGGTATCGAGAAAGAGATGAAGAAAAAAGACGAGAATTTCTTCAAAAACTAGAGGGAATAGAAAGGAGCAGAAAAGTTTATGTAGATGAAGCGGGATTTGATAATAGAGAGGATTACCCGTATGGCTACAGCCCGATAGGGGAAAGATGTTATGCACTCAAGTCCGGTAAAAGAAGAGAAAGAGTCAGTTGGCTATCAGCATTGAAAGAAGGTAAATTATTGGCTCCTTTAACCTTTGAGGGGTCATGTAATAAAGATTTATTTGAAACCTGGTTAAAGAATTGTTTGCTGCCAGTGCTAGAACCAGGAGACATTATTATTATTGATAATGCCAGCTTTCATCAAGGGGAATATATCAAAGAACTCGTCGAAGAAGCCGGATGTAAAATTTGGTATTTGCCCCCATATTCTCCCGACTTGAACAAGATTGAAAACTGGTGGGCTGTTTTAAAGACATGGATGAAACAGAGATTAAACGAATTTCAAACCGTCAGAGAATGCGTGGATGCTGCATTTAGAAATTGTCCTAACGTATGCGCGTAGCGCTATAGAGCTACTGGGTGGCTAGTGGGTGGCGTAATTCCAGGTAGTGCCGTTGCTGTCTTCAACGAACCTCTAGCAATTTATGTCTTAAAAGAGGTTGGAGAAGAAGCCTTAGAGGATATGTTGAGCGAGTTTTCTGGTTTTCTGAGCACCCTAGGAAGGGCATTGTTAACGACGGCTCTCCTTGGTGCTTATGGAGGGATTAGAGGCGTTGTGCGATGGTCTGCAAAAAGATTTGGTGAGACACAAAAAGGAATTTTAATGTCCAGGGGTGCTGTTCCCGTTGATCAACAAACAGGGAAAAATTATTATGATTCTTGGGGAAGTGGAGATGAGTGGAGTTTTCGTAAAAAGTTTAATGAATGGAAAGATACATTAGGAGGGGGAGTTGAATGGTTGCAGGATATGGCTGATGAATTTATAGATGAATTCCAGGATGCTTTTTGGGAGGCTTTATATGCAGTAGCTCAAGGCTTTGATAGTTTTATTTCGGAGCAAGCAATGTTATTAACAAATATGGGAGGGGAACCACGCAGCGTAGACGTTGAGCTTAATGAATCGGAAACTGTAAGATTAAGAGGAGGAACTCAAAGTGTACAACATTTAATTCAGTCAACGACAGCAACTTATCAATTATTAGAAAATCGTGATATTGGCACGGGAATCAATGTTCTTTATGATGATATCCCTATAACTGAATCTAATGGGATTGAAATTACTTTGATTTTATATAATTATGAAAAACCGCCTTATTGGACGAAGGAACGGCGAAAAGATTTAGTAAAATCTGAAATTACAATTCCCAACTGCAAACGGTCTATTATTAGTTTTGAACGATTAAAAAGTTTATTTGGCAGTGGTAAGGTTGCTTTTACGAAAGGCAATTGGTTTGCCGAAGCTGATTTGTCAAATGGGCGTAAAATCAAAGTTTATGTTGATAGTGAGGCAGAGGGGGAAAAGGTCTTAGATGCGTTGGCTAGTATTTGCGAAGCGAAGATTATCTACCCAATTCGCCTGACACATCGGAAAGGATCTCGTTCAGGGCAAAAAGGGGGGAAAGAACGGGATGTTACTAAAATGTATTTAGCTTATGCTGTCATTCGGAATTGGAACAAGCTTACTAAGTATGAAGAATTGAAACGGTTAGGCGGTGCCGCTTCAGTTCCAGACCCCAAAAAGTTGATTAAAAAAATTCCACTGTATTACGATAACAAGCCATCCTTTGTTGACGAGAACATTCGGGAGGTGTTGCGTGATTCCCTGAATAATAAGTAAGTTATAAAAATTTACAATCCCCCGTCAAATCCCAGGAAAATAGTCGATCTGTAGAATGGGTTGTAGAAAATTTTTTTTGAATATTCCGTACTCCCTACTCTGTAAGGGGTTTCGTCTTTTGTCTTATTTCCGAGTCGGAAAAATTAGTTACGGGCTGAGGGATAACGTCCGAATCACGCGACAAGGATTCCCCACAGCAACAACTCGTTCAGGAATATTATTAACAACAACACTCCCTGCACCAATAGTAGTATTGTCGCCAATTTCTACCCCTGGACAAATAATTGCACCGCCTCCAATCCAAACATTATTCCCAATTTTAATCGGTGCTGCTAATTCTTGCCCGCTCAGGCGTAATTCAGGATCAATCGGATGATAAGCCGCATAAATTTGAACATTCGGCGCTAATAAAACATTATCCCCAATTTCAACCCAATTGCAATCTAAAATGATACAATTAGAATTCATATAAACATTATTTCCGAGTTTAATATAACAACCATAATCGCAATAAAAAGGAGGAGTAATATATAAATTATCCCCAATTTTATTGAATAATTCTAATAGAATTTTTTGACGATCTTCTAACTGTTCTTCCGTTGTATTATTGTATAAACGAGTCAGTTTAGAAGCGCGTTGACGCCCCTGAATTAAATCAGGGTCACTGGCGAGATACAACTCTCCCGCCAGCATTTTTTGTTGTTCTGTTTGGGGTGTATTTTCCATTTTAATCCGCATTAATCCAACGTAAAACAGAGGCGAGCGCACGATTGACAAAACTATTCGGTTTCTCTTCAATAATTTTGCGTTGTGCTTTATCTCGTTCTAATTCTAACTCAGCAATTAATCGTTCTCCTTTTTGCTGACGAATCAACGCCACTAAATAATCATGAGTCAGTTGATACCGATCATCAGGAATATCAGGGAGATGTAAGATTAACCCTTCTTCAACCAAGACTTCTAATAGAGGTTCTATTTTATTAAATTCTACATCTAATTCTTCCGCCAGTTCTTTGCTTGTTTTCAGAGGACGATGTTCTTGTTCATTGGTTAAAGCATATAAAATTTTAATCGCCATTCGTTCATTTTTGGAACTACAATCTCGAATAATTTCATCTAAGAAATGCTCTAACAGCTTTTGTTTTGGGTGTTCTCCAAGCTGTCCATATTGCTCTAGGGTGTGAATTTCATGGGTTTGTAATTGAGTCCCAATGAGTTGTAATTCAATGGGTCGCACCTGATCAATATTAATAGTTAAATCCTGAAGCACTAGATTAATTAAATCAGGTTCCATCGCAAATTTAGCCCGTTCAATTTGGTTGTTAATTAGTGTTTTAGCTTGATTTAGGGTAAAGTTTTCTAATCCATAGATCACTTGTTTTGAAAGAATTTCAGAATGAATCACATCTTCTAAACAAGTGCGGCGATCGCATTCTAATAAATGATGTAAAGCATCTGTTCTTAAACAGAGTAAAACCGTAATGGAAGTCAGCAGCAAACTTTCTTTTAAAAATTCATAAAAGGGTAATCTTTGTTCTAATTCCTGACAAACGACAAAAAATTCTTCAAACTGATCAAAAATTAAAACCGTTGGAATTTGATTTTGATCATTCTGTTTGAGTAAATTTACAACGGAACTTAAGTTCCAGGTTTTTGGGTTTGGTTCGCGCAACCAATCGGTATAAATTCGGAGTAAAATAGGTCGAGCAATCTGATAGTCACGGGAACGCTTTTCTAACAGCATAGGTACGATTCCCGCATTCAGTAATGAACTTTTACCAACACCTGATTCTCCATGAAGAATAATCAGTTTATTTTCGGGATTTTGAATTCGTTCAAATAAAACTTGAACATCCTTTAACCGATCAGAATTTTGAATTTCCAGAGCGATAGAACGTTGCTCCTCATTCAGTGTAGATTGCGCTTGTAAAGATCGCACCCCAATAAATGCGCGTAACCCATACTGATATTCAATAGAAATTTTTTGTTCTTTTAAACGCGAGGCTTCAGTATATAAATCTTGATCAAAATAAAGTTTATGTAAGGTTGTTAGAATTTTTAAATAACCTTGGGGATCTTGTTCAACATTTGTTCTTCGCAGGGCCTCTTCCAGTTGGTTAACAGTGGTTTTCCATTGTTGTAATTCCTGTTTCGATTCTGCTAGTAAATAAAAATAGGAATTATTAGATACCCCGGCTGTACTCATCGGATCAGCATAGGTGGACTGGCCTTGAATTGCTAATGCTAACTCCGCTAATTGATTCGCGTGCGCCCACTTTGACTCATGTAAAGCGGCTTCAGCCAAGAAGCCATAATCTTTGGCTAATTGGGTTTCTGAGCCATAAGAAATATGTAACTGAATCGCTTTTTGGGCAACTTTTTGTAGGTCTTCCCAGGCTTCTAAATGTCTTAAAACATCCCCTAATTCTGCAATATATTTAGAGACTAAATCAGGGCGACTGACTTTTTCAAAAATTTCTAAACTTTGCTCAAAATATTTTTTAGCTTCTTGCCAATTTTCGTTGTCTTTTGCTATTGTATTAGACTGGGCTAAGGTCATAAAACATAACCCTAGATGAAACAAAACTGCACCCATTTGTTCAATAAACTGATTCGGGAGAAGGGTTTCTCGGTTAGCCATGGATAGCATATCTAAATTGCCTTGGGCTAAAGCCGACGGCCAATATTCTAAACTGCGCCGATAATGATAGAGAGCCGATTCTAGGTCATGATTCTCATAAGCTTCTCGACCCAAGGTAAATTGTAATCCAGCGATTAATGTAGGTAATAAGTGCTGATAGTTACTTTGTCGAACTTGCTGAAGAATCGTTTTAAATTCAGGATAAGAGTCTCCCAAAATCATCGCATTAGGTTCAAATAGAGCCGTATTGGGATCTAAAATCTCGACAAAGATCTGCTCAACACAGCGATTGAGAAATAGAATGGATGAAGAGGGCGTATTACCGAGAACAGGTTTGGGGGGGTTAATGTCGCTCATGGTATTGCCTCAAACTCGGAGTGATCCTAGAATTATTAATAGTGTGACATTTTTTGGATTAAAAAACAACTATTTCGAGAAGAATCAGGGTATCCCTGGCTGTTCGGAAGGATACCCCTTTAAAGATTAGGCGTTTGAATCGTCTCCCCTAGCAATTTTATCGACCTAAAATAAGCATTTATTATGAGCCGCTTCCAAGGTTTTTACATACTCTGAATCCTTGCCATAAAGCCCCGTTAAAATATTAACCGTTTCTTCGACTAATATCAAAGAATTCACCGTATTGAGCCAAGATAGATCTCCTGCTGGAAGAATCATGCCATAAAATTCACAAGTCAAAGGTTCCTTGGGAACTAAGGCATAATCTTGAGTGGAAATTGCCGGATTTCTTAAAACTTCCCCAATTAATAATAATCCATCACTAGCAAAAGCATTCAGACGACCTTGAACAACATCTTCTACTGCATTTTTTCGACCGTCAACTCCTGGATATTCTTCAACTTTAGCTAAAGAATAACGACTGCTAATAAACTGTTGAGTTAAAGAGGCAGGTAGAACCCCAATAGAAATATTTTCTAATGCTCCTGATGGTTGAATCAAGGCTTCATTATCCGGTCGAACTAATAAATGAACTCCCGTTGCCAAAAACCGATCTGAATAAACAATTCCCGGTTTAGGGGTACGACTAATAGTATTGGGGCCACATTCTAAATGAACTTTTCCCTCCGTTACCAGTTGTTCCCGATTTTCTAAGGTTGAGGGAATTAATTCCACCTTTACAGGTTGAGTCAGTTTTAACTGATCTTCTAATCGTTTTGCCAACAAATCCATTAATTCAATACAATATCCTTCCCATTTTCCCTCAGTAGAAACAAATCCTAAAGGGGGTGCATCTTGTCGGACTCCTGCTTTTAAAACTCCTGTTCTTTTGATTTCTTCTAAAACGGTTCCTGCTAAACTCGATACAGGAAAAATAACTGATAAAATTAGACTTAATGTAACAGTGGCTAGTTTGGTTTTCATGTTATGATAGATCCCTACAAACACAGTAATCGAATCTAGCTTACCGCAAAAAGGATCAGTCAGCCGGAACTGATCTAGCCGTTGTAAACGGGATTGAGTTGGCAAGGTACAAGGAAAACGGTAATATTTTTTAATCCCAAGAGAGTAGTAACAGAATATGGATTACGATTTAGTGATTATTGGTGCCGGAGTTGGAGGACATGGGGCTGCCATCCATGCCGTCGGTTGTGGCTTAAAAACCGCAATTGTTGAAGTAGCTGAAATGGGGGGAACCTGCGTTAACCGAGGGTGTATTCCCTCTAAAGCCTTATTAGCAGCTTCTGGACGAGTCCGAGAATTACATAACACCCATCACTTAAAAAACTTAGGCATTCAGTTAGGACAAGTCAGTTTTGATCGTCAACAAATTGCTAACCATGCCGATAATATTGTTACTAAAATTCGCGGTGACATGACCAATAGTTTAAAACGCTTAGGTATTGATGTTATTCAAGGTTGGGGGAAAATTTCAGGTGCTAATAAAGTTACCATTGAAACTAGCAATGGAGAAAAAATAATAACCGCTAAAGATATTATTTTAGCACCCGGTTCTGTTCCCTTTGTTCCCCCTGGAATTACGATTGATCATCAAACAGTTTTCACCAGTGATGATGCGATCAAATTAGAATCTCTACCCCAATGGATTGCTATTATTGGAAGTGGTTATATTGGCTTAGAATTTTCTGATATTTATACGGCTTTAGGCTGTGAAGTGACAATGATAGAAGCTTTGGATCAATTAATGCCCACTTTTGATCCTGATATTGCTAAATTAGCCCAACGGGTTTTAATTACGCCTCGTGATATTGAAACCAAAGTTGGGAAATTAGCGTTAAAAGTTACTCCCGGTTCTCCAGTTATTATTGAGTTAGCAGATACTAAAACCAAAGAAGTTGAAGAAGTCTTAGAAGTAGATGCCTGTTTAGTCGCCACAGGTCGTATTCCGGTCAGTAAAAATTTAGGCTTAGAATCTGTTAATGTTGAACCCATTCGGGGCGGTTTTATTCCCACAAATGATCACTTAGAAGTCTTATCCGGTGGCGAACCTATTCCCCATTTATGGGCAATTGGAGATGTTACAGGTAAAATGATGTTAGCCCATACTGCATCTGCCCAAGGAATTGCCGTTGTCGAAACGATTTGTGGGCGTTCTCGTCAAGTGGATTATCGCAGTATTCCAGCAGCAGCTTTTACCCATCCAGAAATTAGTTATGTCGGTTTAACTGAACCCGCCGCCAAAGAATTAGGAGAAAAAGAAGGGTTTGAAATTACATCAGTAAAAACCTATTTTAAAGGGAATTCTAAAGCTATTGCTGAAGGAGAAACCGAAGGAATGGCTAAAGTAATTTATCGCAAAGATACCGGAGAACTGTTAGGGGTTCACATCTTCGGACTTCATGCTTCTGATTTAATTCAAGAAGCCGCAAATGCCATGTATCAACGGCAATCTGTTCATGATTTAGTCTTCTCCGTTCATACCCATCCAACCCTTTCAGAAGTGTTAGATGAAGCCTATAAACGGGCTGTTATTGGGGTTGGGGGTCATTAATTAATTTATCCGATTAAACCCCGTTTCCCTGCCCAATAAACCCGTAGGGGCAGGGTCTCCCTGCCCAAATTTAAACAGGTGAAAACAGGGTTGGGAGGGACGCCACCCCTACAGGTTTTGAACACAAATTATTTATTATTTATTTTATGTCTATCTTTGTTAAACATTTAAAAAACCAGGGTTATTTAGATAATATTGATCTAACTTTATGTATTGTGGGTTCCCGTCAAGTTCAAGAATTTATTGATACTGATTATTCTCAGCAAGGGTGGGAAATTTTTGCCCCAGGTTTAACGATTTATGGCTTTGATGCTGACCCGAAAGCTTGTCAAGAACGCAATCAACAATTAACCCAAAACAAGGTTAACTGGACAGAAACCCATATTCCTCTAGCCGTTTGGAATACATCAGGAACTCAAACTTTATATTGCACCAAACACCCAGAATGTAGTTCCTTATATCCTCCCAATGAGTTAGTCATTAATCGTTTAGAAGAATATGCAGAACGCCATAAATTAATATCTACAACTTCTGTACAAACAACAACTTTAGATGAGTTTTTTCAAGATAAACTCACTTCTATTGATTTTCTTCAGTTGGATGTACAAGGAGGAGAATTAAACGTTTTACAAGGTGGTTCTCAACTCTTAGACAATCAAATTTTAATGGTATTAGTAGAAGTTTCATTTATAGAACTCTATAAAAATCAACCCTTATTTGCAGATGTTGATATTTATCTCAGAAATCAAGGTTTTACCCTCCTGGACTTTGGAAACCGATGGAATGGTCGCCGCCAGGGAATTACCTTGATGTCTCGTCAACACCCCGGACAATTAGTATGGACAGATGGGTTTTATGTTCGAGATTTAATTCGACCGGATCAAAATTTAGGCTTTAAAACTCCTGATAATATTCTAAAATTAGCTTGTATCGCTGATATTTTTATGTTTTATGATTATGCTTTAGAATTATTGGGATATTTAACTTTAAATTATGGAGATAACCATCAATATAATTTAACGGATGTAATCATTAACAGTATTCAAGAGCATCCAGAACTAAAAAATCTTAATATAGAATCGATTCCTTTTATTTCTAAATTACTGAAAAAGAGTCATCCCTCTTGATGAATTTGATGAGTCTGAGGGACTAATTTTTTTTTTAAATAACGCTATTAGACTAATTTTAAGTTAAACTATATCTATCGTGAGTCGGTTAAACAGTTTATGTCTATTATTTATAACGAACCTTCCCTCTTTCTAGCATCAGAACAAGAGGAATTTGATGATATTATATTTCCACCTAACGATTTATGGAGTGAGGAACCTCCCTTGGAAAGTGATTTACATCGTCAACAAATGGATCTCCTAATTCGTCTTTTAGAGTGGTGGTGGCGAAACCGTCAAGATTTTTATGTTTCTGGAAATTTAACCATCTATTTTAACCAGAATCAAAAAAAATCGCAGGATTTTAGAGGGCCAGATTTCTTTGTGGTTTTGAACACAGAACGTAAACCTAGACGGAGTTGGATGATTTGGGAAGAAGGAAAATACCCTAATATTATTATTGAACTATTATCTCCATCCACCGCAGAAATTGATAAAGGTTTGAAGAAACAACTGTATCAAGATACATTCCGCACCTTTGATTATTTTTGGTTTGATCCCGAAACCTTAGAATTAGCAGGATTTCATTTAGTTGATGGCAAATATCAACCCCTTGAACCCAACCCCCAAGGATGGTTATGGAGTCAACAATTAGAATTATTTTTAGGAGTTAATAACTCTCAATTGCGTTTTTTTACCTCAGATGGTCAACTCCTCCCCACTCCCGAAGAAGTAGCAACAGAAGCCGAAACTTTATTAGCAAAATATCGAGAACAATTTGGGGAGTTACCCGAAAGTTAGAATCAAGTTAAACAGTTAAGTTCTCTGTACCCTGAACTAAAGTTCGGGCTGTAGAGACGTTGTATGCAACGTCTCTACGTTATCTAAAGATAACTAAAAAGTTAAGTATTTCATTAACCCGTTTTAACGGGTTTGTAGGGGCGGCTTGGTGCAAGATCTTTCCTGATTAACCGCAACCCCACTGAACCCGCCCCTACGCCTGAAATTTATTTCAAGGCTTTTCAGCTTAAATTGACACCAATAAGGCATACCTCAACCCTACAATGTAATTGGATTTTAATACATTTTTATAACGGATTTCAATTTATATAAATTTGCGATCGCTATTATCTTTAATTGAGCAAGAGATTAATGGGTCAGAAACCGGGTTTCTCAACAGAGCTTGATTTGATGCGACCCATGTTAATTAGAAACCCGGTTTCTTGAAATTGGGCGATCGCTCCTGATTGACACTTTCAGAAATTAAAAGAGTTATAGCAATGAGTAGGTTAATTTACAACTTCTTTGTGTCTTTGCTAAGTTTGTGTTTACCGTGCGATCGCGTCGTCCCCCAGGAAATCCGGTCAATGCGATATTGAGCTTTGGTTATCCCCTTTCTCACCATACCTGGGGAAGTGTGGAAACTTGGGGTCAGGGGCCAAAGATTACGGAGTATCCCAGTTCACTGATTGTTTGATGTTTTTTGCGAGGCTCAGGCAAATTAGAAGCCTACGAATACAGAAAATCTTTGCTAATATGCGATAACATAAAAACTTGTATCAAGAGGCTTTTGTATGGATTTTACAACAATCACTATCCAGATTCCCAGTGATTTACTTCAGCAAGCTAGAGAAATTGAAAAAGAATCTCTTGACGCTCTAGTTACGGAAGCTTTATCTAAGGAAATTAAGTTGAGACGGGCTTGGGAGGCTCACCAAACTATTATTAAAATCCGTGAAGAAGTAAAACAGAAAACAGGAGTTCACCCTAGTTCAATACCTTTGATTCACCAATTGCGAGAAGGAGAAGGTAGACGTGACTGAAAGCATTTGTTTAGATACTAGCGTTTGGATTAAATATCTCTGTCCTGATGAACAATCACAAGCTGCTACTGATTTGGTGACTGATGCCCTAACACGGAATATAACATTGATTGCTCCTGGTTTTGGCTGGGCAGAAATTGGTTCTGTATTACGAAAAAAAGTGCGTCTTAACTTACTTACATCTACTCAATCCGAACAACTCTACTTAGCTTATAGCAATCTTCCTATTAATTATTTAGATTCAAAAAATATCCAACTACGGGCATGGAATTTAGCCCAACAATACAGTATGTCAACCCTGTATGATGCTGTTTTTTTAGCCTGTGCTGAACATAAATCAGCCGAATATTGGACAGCAGATGAAGCCCTATTAAGACAACTTTCACCCTGTCCTGCTTATGTTCATCAGTTGGGATTATAGCGTTTTCGTGCTTAATCCAGGTGTAAGGTTAAAGCAAATCCTGATCTAATGTTATTTTAAGTAGCTTTAAATTAGGGCGATCGCTAATAGCTCAAAACACTTTAACTGATGATTTGATGGTTTTTGCGAGGCTTAGGCAAAATCGCTATAATGCTGATTCTGTTGTCGGGAGCGTCACTATCCCTCTGGGTATGGGTTCTAGGGTTCTGAGGCAGGAGCAAAATGTTGTTTCAGCCAACGGTTTTTCCCTGCCTCGCAAACTGCGTCGCTTCTATTCTTAGAAGTGGAATTAATGGAAACCAAACTAATTAATATTGCTATATTCTTGTAGCACTATTAATTGTAAAAATACTTCTTGGAAGTAAAATTAACAAAAAACAGGATAGGAAAAATCATCCCATCCTGTTTAATAATTTATATAAAAATCAGTTGACTCAATCAAAAACAAAAGTATATTGCTCCCCTAAAATATATTCAATTACCTCCTATTTTTCCATCCCTTAAAGATTGTGCATCACTTGATCTCTCAAATAATCATCTTGATATTTTTTATTCTTAGAAAACCATTTTAATAACGCCCCAGGTTGAAATTTTGGTTCCAAACAGTTTAACTAATGTAGTATGGCAAGATTGCGATTAGTTAGGGCAAAATTTCTACTCAAAAATTAAGTTTCTCAAAGAAACTGGGTTTTTAATCCTCACTTGAAAACCACTATAGCAGTCCCAAATAGATTGTACACTCATAATAATCAAGATTATTAATCCTAAAAAATACCCCGTGTCTTTGTAGGGGCAAGGCACGCCCAAAGTCCGTCAACAATCGCGCTAAAAGTAGGCTTGTTACCGAAAGTTCTTTGATTTTTTTTAAGCGTCCTAGATCCCCCCTAACCCCCCTTAACAAGGCAGGGCTGTTTCAAAGTCGGGGGGAAAAGAGTAAAGAAAGAGCGATCGCTACCTGATAAAATCAAGAGCGGTCGCTTATTTTTTACAAAAATAAAGATGCTAACAACTCTAATAGAAAAACTGAAAAAAGTCAAGGATTACCGGAAAGCCCAGGGGACAAGGCATCCCATATGGCTAGTATTATTAATAGTCATCTTGGGGCTAATGTCGAGAAATTTAGGGTACAGAGAACTGGAAAATTTTGCTAAAATTAATCGAAAAGAACTCAGCCAAGTTTTAAAAATCAAGCTAGAAAAACTGCCATCATACTCAACAATAAGAAGAGTAATACAAGGGGTAGAATGGTCAAATTTAATCGAGATATTTAATCAATGGGCGGCTTTGAATTATCCGCATCAAGAAGAACTAGATTGGTTAGCAGTAGATGGAAAAAGCCTCAGAAGCACTTTGAAAGATTTTGGAGATAACTCCCAAAATTTTGTGATGATTGTTTCACTATTTAGTCAAAGAACAGGATGTGTATTAAACCTGAAAAAGTTGGAGAACAAAAAAGGATCAGNCCTCTTCAATGCGATCGCTGCTCAGAAGAAAGGGCGGGTTTAGGGAGATAATTACTGATTATTAAAGCTCGTCTCGGAACCCGCCCTGTAGAGACGTTGCATGCAACGTCTCTACAGGGGCGAATGTGTAGCCAACATTATATCGGTGTAAAATCATTGGTAATATTAAGTTGACTAGCTTGAACTCCGGGTAAAAATGCAATCAATTCTTCTAACCCAGATTTGTTAACAAAAATCCCCGCTCCTGTTCCATAACCGGGTAATGTTAAATCGTTGAATGTAATTACATCATTTGTTTTATAAACAAAGTAATCTTCACCTACTGTAAAATCACTAATAAAAGCAAAATCTGCTGCACCACCTGTAGAATAATAGCTAGTAGAATCAGAACTACCTAAGTAAAACGCATCTAATCCGGCTCCACCGACTAAGGTATCAATTTCACCCGATCCGGGATTCGCTGAATTAACATCAACTCCCGCTACAAAATCATCCCCTAAATCACCGGAAACATAATCATTTCCTCCTCCACCTGCTAGGAGATCGAGATCTTGACCGCCAAATAAAGAATCACTATTGACCCCTCCAAATAAGGCATCTGAGCCTAAATTACCAAATAGTTGATTATTACCTGATCCGCCAAACACTTTATCATCCCCTTGACCTCCAAATAGAAAATCATTTCCGGGGTTGCCATAAACAAGATCTAATCCTTGATTCCCATTAATCGTATCATCCCCCTCAAGACCTTGGACTGTATCATCTCCTTCTAAACCATAGATTTCATCATTTTCGATCAGTCCAGACAGATTATCTGCCAATGCAGTTCCTAAAATTAAAGTCATTTTAATCAGTTATCAGTTATCAGTTATCAGTATAGAGACGTGCCAGGGCGCGTCTCTATAAGTAATCAGTCATTAGTTATAAAGCAGTTGTTGTTTGTTGTCAACTACCGGAAATCTTTTTTTGCTTCATTCACTGGATTTGTTTGATTCACTGATTACTGATTACTGATTTTTGAGTTGTGGCGATCGCAACAACACCCGCCACAGGAATTCCCGCCTGTTGTAATTGAGAAATTGCTGCTTTTACCGTTGCACCTGTTGTATAAATATCATCTAAAATTAAGACTGAACCTTGAGGACGGCGACGACGGAAATCTTGACCTAAATTAAACACATTTTGCATTTCTTTTAACCGTTGTTCGGCGGAAAGTTGATGCAGTGCTTCTGTCTCTTTAATTCGTTCTAAACCCTGAGCCGATAGGGATAAACCCGTGAGTTCACAAAAACTTTTAGCTAAGAGTTCGGCTTGATTAAATCCCCGTTGTTTTAATTTAGCCGCGTGTAGGGGAATGGGTACAACGGTTAGAGATGAGATCTGGGACTGAGGTGTAGATAACCAAGTTTCTGCTAATCCATAGCCCAAAGGTTTAGCAAGTTCGGTATGATGATCATACTTCAAGGCTGCGATCGCCCGTTTGAGAACATCTTTGTACTGTCCCCAGACACAAAGCGGCACCTCGGTGGCAAATTTAACGTTTTGAGGAAACCGACAGCGAAGTAACTGTCGTTCACAATAATCACAAAGTTCTGTATGAGCAGGTCGGTTACACAATGGACAGTTTGGTTTGAGAAATAAGTTTAAAAGTGTTTTGATCATGATAATGAACTCAGTTTAAGGTGTGAATAATTTTTATTGGCTCCACCAAATTCAACTTTCTGATCGAGAAGTTGTAGGGGAGCGAGCGTTCTATTTAAGTCATTTACTCCGTCAAGGTTGTCCCGTGTTACCGGGTTTCGTTGTTACGGCTAAATTATTCTGGGAATTTTTACAAACGATTGACTGGTTAGAACCCTTATTTGTTGATTTCCCCCAATCGTCCCTTTACTTCGATGTCAATCAACCCCGTCAATTACAAGCGATCGCTCAACGCCTTTGTCAGCAACTCATCGATACCCAGTTATCCGAATTCTGGAGTGATCAAATTCAAGCCAACATTGACGAATTAAATACCCCAGCATTGATATTTTATCCGAGTCTAAGTCTTCCCCATCATCTACAAACATCAGGACTTTTAGACGCGGTGATCTGTTGGGGGGATCATCAAACCGCGTCCGACGGATTAAAACAAGCTTATGCTGAATTTTTTCGGGCTAGGGGTTTATTATATTGGCAACGATCTGGTGTGCGATTACAAGATTTACAGCCTGCGGTGTTAGTTCAACCGCTTCAGTCTGCCAGTGCTTCGGGTTTTGTAAAAATTCAGCGAAACTGTTGGGAAATTCACTCTACTTGGGGTTTAGAATTCTCGCTACTCTGGGGAGAAAACCATCCTGATATCTATTCCATTCAACCCCAAACCGGAAGGGTTAAACAACAGCATTTAGGCGCTAAAACCATTATCTATGATTTAAAATCTTCTGTTGATCAACCCACAAAATATCCCATTCCCCAAAAGCAATTTGGAACAACTCTTTCCCAACTTCCAATTTATGCCAGTTTAATTCCTGAACCCCAACAGGGATTTTCCCTAACACCGGAACAATTACAACCGTTAATTCAGATTATTCAACAGGTTGTATCCTCTAGTCCTCAAACGACACGATTCGATTGGCGTCTGTGTCAACCCAGACCGGAGGAAGAACCTCAATTTTATCTGATCGGAGCCGGATCGACCGAATCCCCTGTTTCCTCTAATCCCGTTAATTCAAGCTCTACCCCTCGTCAACAGCATTTTCAAGGATTAGCCGTAGCTTCTGGACAAGGGGGAGGAACAGCATATATCCTGAATGCAACCGCACCCATACCGTCACAATTACCTGATAATACGGTGTTAGTTGTTCCTGCGATTACTTTGGATTATTTACCCCTATTGAAGCAAACTGTCGCTATTGTGGCTGAACGGGGGGGAATGACCAGTCATGGTGCAATTGTGGCGCGAGAACTGGGAATTCCTGCCGTCTGTGGTATTGTGAATGCAACAGCACAAATCAAAATGGGTGAATCCGTTTTTGTGGATGGCAATCGCGGAGAAGTTTATTTCATGGAACAAGAGCACCCAGTCAATGAACGGTTGGCAAAACGGAGTTTTCAACAACAACATCTCCTTGAAACCGACTTCATACCGAACGCTACACCCCTAATGGTTAATATTAGTCAATCCATTTCTATGCAGCGACTTCCTTTTTTACCCATTGATGGAGTAGGTTTACTGCGTTCAGAATTAATGGCAATTGAAGTCTTAGAAAATCCTCAAAATCCGACTCTAAATTCTTGGGTTTCTCAGGGAGTTGATCGCAATCACTATAATTTTAGTTATTGGATTGAACCGGAACAACAACCGCAGTTTATTCAACGGATGGCGGAACCGCTACATCAACTCGCTGGTCTTTTATCTCCTCGACCTATCTATTATCGAGCCTTAGATTTACGAGAGGTGGGAAGGGAGGAAGGTCGTTTCCCGGTTTCAGATTCCCGATCTTTGGAACGTCTGGCTTTATTGGATTTAGAACTCAAAATTTTATTACAATTGTATGAGTCAGGTGATCAAAATATTTATCTGATTTTGCCTTTTATTCGTTCCGTTGAAGACTTTTTAATGTATCGTGATCGGATTGAAGCATCAGGATTAATGCGTTATCCCCAGTTTCAAGTTTGGATTATGGCGGAAGTCCCCTCGATTTTATTTTTATTACCCGATTATGTTAAAGCCGGGGTTCAAGGAATTTCGATTGGAACCAATGATCTGACTCAATTATTATTTGGAATTGATCGAAATCAAATGCAGATATTTCCTGGGGAATATGAACGTCATCCCGCATTGAAAAAAGCCATCCAACAGTTAATTATAATGGCAAAACAAGCTAATATTCCTTGTTCAATTTGTGGGGATGCTCCGGCTTTATATCCTGAACTGATTGAAGATTTAGTTCGGTGGGGAATTACATCTATTTCTGTTAGTTTGGATGCCGTTGAATCCACATACAAAGCGATCGCTAGATCGGAAAAACGCATCCTCCTAGAAGTCGCTCGTCAACAGCTTTAAAAAAAAGGGATATCTAATATTCCCTCTTTCCTTGCACAAAGTCTTGATGTTCTTGACTGTTTAAACCCTGTTGTAAAATTCCTAAAACTTGGGCTAAATTTCCCGTTAATAACGCTGTTTTATCTAACCATAAACCCGGAAATACTTGCGAATAAAATAGACCCTCGCTATTCGCTTCAAGTTGAATATATTCTCCGTTATTGAATCTAAACCAATCCAATTCTTGATCATAAACTCGCCAAACTAGGTATTCTTGGACTTGATGGCGGAGATAAACTTTTAATTTCTGATGTAAATCAATGGAAACGGTACTCGCTGCAATTTCAGCAATTAATTCTGGTGCACCTTCGACATAGCCATCTTGACTAATTGTAGATTGTCCTCCTACTTCCATTCTTAATAAAGCATCCGGTTGCGGTTCGTTATCGAGGTCTAATCTAACTGTGCAATTATCCCCTAATTGTAGGTTAGGAGTAAAGGCTTTGTAAAGACCTAACCACAACATCATATTAGCGTGGGGTTCGCCATGTTGTGTGATTCGTACCGGAGATGCCATATAAACGATTCCTTCAATTAATTCGGCTTTTTTTAGATTAGGAATTGCTTGATAGCGACGCTCAAATTCAGCAAGGGTTAGTTGATCTCCATTTTCTAAAGGAGGAAGGTTTAAAACCGGAGAAATTGTATTACTAGATATCATAATTTTTATTTTTAGTTATAGGGGGAAAAGGGAATAGTAGTTTAATTTACTCATCAGCAGTCGTAGGGGCGGGGTAACCCCCATCCGTGTCAACTTAACGCCAAAAGCCTTGAAATCAATTTCAGGCTCAAAGCTAAAACCCGTTAAAACGGGTTAATGAAGAATGATCTTAGTCATCTTTAGATAACTTTAGCTCTTAGCCCGAACTTTAGTTCAGGGCTAACGTGGGTTAAGTTGACACGCTTTGGGTTACCCCGCCCCTACACGTCAACAGTCAACAGCCAACAAACATTAATACTGAGTCCGTTGGAAAGCTTCTTCCGGTGAAATATTACCGTAAATCACCGATAAAATTCCCGGTAAATAGTCATCCATTGTCGTCACACTGGTATAGATTAAATGTTTAATAAATGCCGGGGTTAAAGCCGCTTCTTCCGCATCTAAACTGGTTTTATATCGAACTTCACCATCTTGGAAATTCAATTCAAAATTGCCAACCACTGTTCCATAATTGATCAAGGTAATAAACGTAGCCATATTATAGCGTTTATAGTCAGGAACCTTGACCGGACAAACAGAATAAACCGCAATTTGTCGCTCTGCTTCCCGAACTACTGTATAACAATCAAATCGGCCATTTTTGCCTTCTACTCCCAAAGCCAAGACACGACGATGTTCAATTTCTTTATAAACCCAACCATCAAGGTTCATAAAATCAATTAAAACATCAAATACAGCCCGATCCGAGGGGTATTCTTGAGGCATTAATTCGGGGTTTTGTTCTGACACAGTAAACATCCTTTATTGTCCTATATTTACAAAAATTACATAACAATAGTGGCTTCAACAATTACCCTCGATGGGAGTTGTCTTGGTTTGGCGTATTATACGCAATTTTATTCTCTTTTGCGCTCCGGTAAACAATATTAGTTAATTCATAATAAATCGGGGGATAAAGAGAGTAAAGTTGACCCTGATAAAATCGATTTCGATATCGATTGACCGCTTGAATTTTTTTCCTAATTCCTGATGATAAGTGAGGATTTTTTTCAAAGGTTTTATCGCTGCGTTCAATCTCCCATTTAATTTCTTTGACCTCCACCCCTTGACCGATTAAATAAAAACATCGTTCAATCATTTGACGAATTTTTCCCCGTTCTTTCGCTTTAAATTCTAGCTCCTCTTGCTCAGAATTTCCGGCTAATAATTGTAACCGATAACAGCCATCGGGGTTGGCGTGGGGATACCAGCCTAGTTTCAATTTATAACGATTCTGATTAATAATCCAGTCTGTTCCATTAAACTCAATCGGTTCAATCATCAGCAAGTTTTCATTATAGAACTGCTCGTTGACAATTCGACCATCTCGAATAAAAGGATCTTCATCACCAAAAGCATTATGAGTAATAGCCCAACCACCGGGAATATTCAGAGGAACAAGTTTTGAGTGCATAAATTAGGATTGACTGGATCAAGAATCAACGTCAGCAGCAGTTGCTGTTGCTTTTAGCTTACTTCTGGTGGAATTATAATGCAACTTCTGATCAATATCATGTTTTTCCCTGAATTGCAGCCTCAAAGCCAGCGCCGCTTTTCCGGATCGAAGGTTGAGACGCGGATCAATGGAAGTGTGATTGCGTTGCAGTAACTTTATGTTTAAATATCGTATTTTAACCTTGGCGACCCTAGTAACTATCCTAAGTTTAGGGTTAACCTCTTCCGGTCAAGCTGAATGGTTTTCTGACTATACCGTGTCACCTTCGGACTGGGATGTAGAAGCAACGGTTGATCCCAATCAATTGATCACGGTGAGACTGCGGAACAAAACTGACCAAACCCTGGTTTATGCCCTAGCCAATGATAATTCTCAACGGTTAGCACCGGGTAAAACAGGGGAATTTTTAGTTAGAGTGGGACGTCAACCCGGAGAAACCAGCACAATTTTAATTAACACACCGGAATATACTTACCCGTTAATTTACAATTTCCGCGTCATCCCCAAAAACATATTAACTATTGAAATCACTTCTACCCGTGCGGATAACCCCCACCAAGAACGCACTATTTATATTGATGAACGGGGGAGAGTTTATTCATTCTAATTTGTTGACGGTTGACGGTTGACGGTTGACTGTTGACGGTTGACGGTTGACTGTTGACTGTTGACTGTTGACTGTTAAAAACCGCAAACAATCAACCCTTAAGTTTTTTTAGTGAATTGAGATAAGCATTGAGTTTGGGGGATAATTCATCAAGTAAGGGTTGTAATTTATCAACTTGTTCTGCTGTTAATAGATGACGAGCGCAAGCTAACCTTAACCAATGCCTTGTTTCATTTAATGACCCTCTCGCTATTTTAACAAAACGTTGATTATCTTGAGAATTATAACGACCATGACCTTCAGCAATATTCGCTCCAATACTATCAGCAGATCTCACTAATTGCTTCCCCACTGTATCTTTAGAAAACAGATCCCAATTCTGAACAATAAACCAAACCTCATTAGCAATTTTTTCAGATAACTGATACACCTGTAACTTCTGAAAACTCTCCATTTATAATCTAAAAAAAAACTGTTATTTTTAAACAGTCAACGGTCAACGGTCAACGGTCAACGGTCAACGGTTAACAATTAACCGTCAACCGTTAACAAAAATCAACCCGTATTTCGCATTCCAGCGGCAATTCCATTAATGGTTAATAGCGCCCCTCGGAGTAATTCTCCTTTGCTATAACGGGAATGAACAACACCAGAAGCAACGGATTTTCCGTGTTGACGTAACCGTTTTAACAAGGCAACTTGTAATAAACCTAAAGGAATAATTGTGGCATTGCGTAACTGCACCGAACGCTGTAAAACCGGATCATCTTCTAATAATCGTTGATGTCCGGTAATTTGTTGGACTAACTGCACGGTGAGATAATATTCCTGAGCAATTTGTTGGAATAAAACCTCAAACCGTTCTTTATCGTCGGGATGACTTAACTCCCGAACATAGTGATGGGCGATTTCCATATCCACCTTAGCTAAGGTCATTTCCGCCTTAGAAATCACCACTTTAAAGAACGGCCATTTCAAATAGAAATAGCGCAATAGTTTTAGCTGCTCCTGGGGTTCGTCATTAATAAACTCCTGTAAAGCTGTTCCCACCCCATACCAAGAAGGTAGTAAAAAGCGGCTTTGTGTCCAACTAAAGACCCAAGGAATTGCCCTTAAACCCGAAATATCTTTCTTTTTATCCCCACTGCGACGGGCGGGACGAGAACTAATTTGCAGTTGACTAATTTCTTGAATGGGGGTGACTTGATGGAAAAATTCAGCTAAATCGGATTGTTCATATATTAACTCCCGATAGTGGCTGCGCGATCGCATTGCCAATTCTTCCATAATTTGATTCCAGGGGTCAATCTCATCAAAACCATTATGGAGTAAACTGGCTTGAATTGCGGCGGTTGTCACACTTTCTAAATTGAATAAAGCCAACTGTGGGAGAGAATATTTAGAAGCCAGAACTTCCCCCTGTTCAGTAATTTTAATCCTCCCGTTAATACTTCTACCCGGTTGAGCTAAAACCGCCTTGTAAGCAGGGCCCCCTCCTCGACCGACAGACCCCCCCCGTCCGTGAAAGATACGAAGACCAATTTTATAAGATTCAGAAACCTTTTGTAAGGCTTTTTGAGCTTTATGAATTTCCCAATTACTACTCAAGAAACCCGAATCTTTATTACTATCAGAATACCCTAACATAATCTCTTGTAAAGATTGGTCAGGATCATCACAAACGAGTTGATATTGTTCATAACCCCCCCCTAACATCGCCCGATAAAGCGGTAATTCAAACAAAGTCGTCATCACACGGGGAGCGCGTTTGAGGTCTTCAACCGTCTCAAACAGAGGCACTACCATGACGTTACCTGCCCCTGTAGCCGGGTCATAGAGTCCCGCTTCTTTTGCCAAGAGCAATACTTCCAGAACATCACTGGCTTCATTGCTCATACTAATAATATAGGTTTGGCAAATATGGGGCCCAAACTCCTGCTGTAACTCCCGCATCACTCTAAAAGTGTTGATAGTTTCGCAGGTTTTTTCAGAAAAGGGTAATTCTGTGGGAATTAAAGGACGGCGGGTTTGTAATTCAGTTGCTAACCAAACACATCTTTCTGCTTCAGAAAGATCATTGTAAGATTTAGGTAACAGTTGCAGATAGTTAACAATTTCGTTCAGGGCGTTGGAGTGAATTGAAGACTCCTGACGCATATCCAGCCGAGCCAAACTAAATCCAAATACTTCCACCTGACAGATGAGATTTTCCAGTTCTTGACAGGTCATTCCCGTTTCTTCTAGGTTGCGTTGAATCAGTTTTAACTCCCCTAAGAAATCCTCATCAGATCGGTAGAGTTTACTCGCTTCATGGTCAGGAACTAGACGCTCTCGGATGCGAGACAACTCAGCATTATTGTACATTTGCCAATTGCGATCGCGGGTATTTTCTAAGCGTTTTTGAACATAAGATAGTTTTAAACGATAGGGTTCTTGACGATAGCGAATTGCCGTTTGATCATAGATTTCTGGTAATTGTCCTTGATCTCGATCTAAAGATTCTAATAATTCGGGAAGAACATCACTCCAATGTAAGGATAAACTTAATAACCGATTGAGGCGTTTAACCGCTTCAATATATTTTTCCATGACAACATGACGCTGATAACAAGCAGTTTTCCAGGTTACATCCGGTGTCACCGATGGATTTCCATCTCGGTCTGCACCCACCCATGATCCAAATTTACAAAAATCATATTTAGGTAATTTTAGGTAAGGGAAAGAAACGTGCAGAGCGTGTTTTAAGCGCTTATAGAGTTGAGGAATGGTATCAAATATAACTTCCTGGAAATAGTGTAGGGAATAATCCACCTCATCGAGAACTGTGGGTTTAAATTGATGCAGTTCATCGGTACGCCACCAGAGACGAATTTCTTCGGTTAAGTTTTCATGAAGTTCTTCTGTCCATTCGGACATGATCGAAGATTCCCCTAATTCTTCGGTTCTCAATCCGCCAAAACTTTCATCAACTTGATCGAGTTGTTCTAGGATAGTGGCAATCCGACGCTGTTTTGTCCGAATTGTGTGGCGAACAATTTCCGTCGGGTGCGCCGTAAACACCATGCGAACATCAAGCTGATTTAATAACCGTTGGATTTTTTGGGCGGGAACATTCAACTGTCGTAACATCGGAAACAGGGAATGGAATGTGGCTAACTCCCGCTCCTGTTCGGTGTAATTGGTGACATTCGCGCCAGGAATTGGGCTTTCTTGCTCATCGGAAAAACGCTGATTCCGAGATTCAAAGGTAGACATTGACTTAATCGGGGAGGTCGATAACTTACCTTTACCTTTAGAGTGGGTATAAGCCAGTTGTTGCTCCCGTTGTTCATAATGCTGCTCAACGATATTGATCAGTTGAAAATATAACGCAAACCCCCGCGCCGCACGAATGGCTTGGTTAATATCAAGCTGTTCGATTAATTTGAGAGCATCGGAGCCTTGGAACTCGGCGGCTTGTCCTTCGGGTGAAGTCATGGCTCCTAATTGATGGAGTAAGTCCACAAGCTGTTGGCCGCACTCTTGGCGGAGGACGGACTCCCAAACGTCCTCGATAATTTTGAGACGATTCCGCAAAAACAAATCCGAGGTGGTAGTCGGTGGGTTTGATGAAACGACCGTGTTTGGAACCTGTTCGGAGGATTGGAGCAGTGAACTCATGATGGTCTGTTCCTGTGTTGCGATAATATGGAATTTATTGTATGGCTTAATTTCTCCCAAAACACGGAACCTTGCAGTCAAATCCACAACCGTTTTAAGTAAATTTAATCATTTATTGATAAATAGAGGGGGGTTGGTGGTTGGCCGTTGGTGGTTGGCGGTTAAGGCCAAGGAAGCGAGGACGCTCCCCCCGATTTTTTCCCTACATTCGATGAAAGTTAGAGAAGTGTCAAGAAATATTAACGAGAATAGTTAGAATTGATATACTGACAGAATCGATGTCCGAGACTTAACGGCTGATTCTGTTGTTAATCAACCCGCACCCGCATTTGTCATGTTAACTAGCCCAAAAGAGGAAACTGCACAACGTAATGGTGAGGTTAAACATCCCGTTCAGTTTGCTGAAGTGCCCCAACGGCGATGGAAACCCTGGATTATCGCACTCTTGGCTACAGGATTGTTGACCCTTCCAGCCACGTTTTATTTCGCCAAGAGTCGCACTCAAGTCAATCCAGATACCATCACCGCCCTCACGGTTCCTGTGGAAGCCAAGGATTTAACGGTTAAAATCACCGCCAGTGGCTTAGTTCAACCTGTCCGTCGGGTCAACCTCAGTCCCAAAACCCAAGGACGGTTAGCGCAATTATATGTGGAACAGGGGGATATTGTCCAAGCCGGAGATATTGTGGCGCGGATGGAAAGTGCTGAAATTGAAGCCCAACTCATCCAAGCTGAAGCTCGTTTAGATCGATCTCAGGCTAATTTAGAGAAACTGCAAACCGGAACTCGACCGGAAGAAATTGATCAAGCTCAAGCTCGGTTAAATCAAGTTAAAGCCAATTTAGCTCAACTGAGAGCCGGAACTCGTCCCGAAGAAATTGCTCAAGGTCAAGCTCGTTTAAGGGAAGCTCAAGCTCGTTTAAAAGATGCTGAGTCAGGGAGTTTGAATGATGAAATTGCCCAGGCTCAAGCTCGAATTGATGCGAATAAAGCCGAATTAATATTAGCATCAGAACGAGTACAACGCTATCAAGATTTAAAAGGAGAAGGGGCAATTTCTCAGGATAAATTAGATGAATATTTACGCGATGAACGACGGTTACAAGCGGTACAAAATGAAACGGAAAAACGCTTAGAACAATTACAACAAAGTCGGCGATCGCAAATTCAACAACTACGAGCTAATGTAGAACAAGAACGCCAAGCTTTAAATCAATTAGAAAATGGCCCTCGTTCTGAAGAAATTGATCGCTCAGAAGCAGAACTCGCTGAATCTGAAAGTAAATTAAATCAGTTATTAAATGGCACTCGTTCTGAGGAAATTGCCGCCGCTAAAGCTGAAGTTGATGAAGCCAAAGGTCAAGTCAAATTTTATCAAGTGCAATTGGAAGATACGAAAGTTCGCGCTCCGTTTTCAGGAATTATTACCCAACGTTATGCCGTTGAAGGGGCGTTTGTAACTCCAGCAACTTCGGCTTCCGATGCTACTTCTGCCACCTCGACTTCTATTGTAGCCTTAGCAAAGGATTTAGAAGTTTTAGCTAAAATTCCAGAGGCGGATATTGCACAAATTAAACCGAATCAACCTGTTGAAATTATTGCCGATTCTTATCCCGATCAAGTATTTAAAGGTCGAGTTAATATTATTGCACCAGAAGCAGTAAAAGAACGGGATGTCACCTTATTTCAAGCTCGAATTATCATCGAAACCGGAAAAGATCAACTTCAGTCGGGAATGAATGTGGATTTACGCTTTATTGGGGAGAAACTTAAACAAGCGTTAGTGGTTCCCACCGTTGCTATTGTTACCAATAAAGGTCAAGCGGGGGTTTTACTTCCCGATGAAAACAATAAACCGGAATTTCACCCCGTTACTGTGGGTTCCCAAATCGGGAATCAAATTCAAGTTTTAAAAGGATTACAAACCGGAGATCGGGTTTTTATTGAGTTACCCAAGGGACAAAAATTAGAGGATATTTTCAAAGGTAAAATCAATAAGTAGGAGTTAAAAAACTGGGTTTTTAACCCAGATTTTGATATAATTATATTGGTCAGTCCTGCAAAGGCGAATGAATGAATATGGCGATCGCAACTGTCACAGAAACAGAAACCTTTTCCCTAGAAGATTTTATGGCGAATCCTCCCGATCATCAAGAGTGGGTGGATGGACAACTCCTGGAGTCAACCGGAATCACAATCAAACATAGTCGAATTCAATCCAGGTTATCTTTCTATTGGGGAAATTATATCGATCAATCGCAACAAGGAGGCGAAATTTTAACTTCTCTTCCCTGTCGCACCTTAAAACAAGGGCGACGTCCTGATGTGTCCTATCTCACAGCCGAATTATTAACAGAATTTGGCGCGTTTCCCACCTTACCCCAAAGTCCCCCACTCCTAGCTGAAATTGTGTCTCCCAGTGATGCGGCGGAGAATTTATTTGCTAAAGCCAGTGAATATTTAGAGTCCGGTTGTCAGGAAGTTTGGTTAGTGTTTCCAGAGAATCATCGCGTTTTAATTATTACAGAAAATCAAACCTTAGCGTTTAAATCCGGCGATATTATTAATACACAAATTATTTTATTAGGATTTAGTCTTGAAATTAATCAATTATTCGGTTAATTGAGCTATAATATTTATTGTTTACAAACTTAAGGTACGTTTATTACTAGCCTAATCCAGAAATGGATTACATTACCAGAGGAATAAAGTACAGTGATCAAGATAGTCGTCAATGCAACTAAGGGCGGAGTAGGAAAAACAACAGTAGCAACGAATATTGCTCTACTGCTTGCCCAGCAAAACAAACGTGTTTGGGCTTTAGATCTTGCAGGGAGAAGCCGCATGGCAAGGTTTTTGCAATCTACCAGTTACTTCAATAACAGTACCAATAAAATCGATATTCGAGAAACAGAGCCTTTACCCGATTCTTTTTCAGGAGCATCAGATTACGATTTTCTAGTTGCTGATACTGATGACTACTACGAAGTTCCTGCTACTGTTGTAACACAACGAAGTTGGCGATTGATCATTCCAATTGTACCTGATGATCAGGTTGGGGTAGAAGATATAGTAGAGGAAACTGCATCCCTTTTAAATTTTGGTCTTGTAGCTAACTTGGTTCCAAGAGCAAGAATTGTAGTAAATAATCGCCATCATAATGATAATTATGAACAACTTTACCAGCAAGTATATAAACAAGTTGAGGCTGCTGCTATTGATGAATTTTTGTCAAATCAATGGTTGCCATTTGTAAATTTATCTCCGTTCGATTTTACATCTGATGAAGTTTTCTCAAAAACTTTGCATTCTGTTCTCTCTGAACTTGGGATTTAAAAAAATCATGTCAAAGCTAACTGAAACTCTAAGCAACAATGTAAAAAATCACTTAGACAATATAACTATACGATTTTCTACTCAACAGTTAGATCAAGACTTATTAAACCAATTAGGTATCTATTTATGCACGAAAGCATCAGAAAAGTTAATTGAAACTGCATTGGCTTTAACTTGTGGGTATTACATGGATATTGATAAAGCCATTATTAGCCAAATCAAATATAAGCCTGCTAAAAAACTCGAAAATATCATATCTCAGAGACTTCAAGGTGAAACTGAAAAAAAATTACAAAAAGTTGATGTTCCTCGATGGATAGTGCTAATTGTAGGCAGCACCGAAATCTACTCTACGAATCATCAAAATTTTGTGACTGTAGAAGATGCTATTAACGTCATATTCAAAAATATAACTGAGACTCTTAACAACAAAATTCGAGAATCTTCAGGGAATGTAACTCATGTAACTATAAGATTTTATGTTGAACGATTAGATCAAGACTTATTAAATCAATTAAGGAGCTATCTATGTACGGAATCCTCAGTAAAGTTAATTGAAACTGCATTTGCTATGACTTCAGGGCATTACATAAATATTGAGCCAAGCATTATTGATCACTTCGATCAAACACCTATTAGCCAACTACTAAACATAGTATCTCAATCATCTCAAAGTCAGACTGAAAACAATTTGCAACAGACTGATATTCCTCAATGGATGGTGAAAATTTTATACTCCAAAATCTACCCTGAAAATGCTCTAGGGCCTCTGGCTACTGTAGAAGATGCTATTAACACAGTATTTCGTTTGTGTATTAATTTATTAAAAAAAACACTAGGTAATAATGATGGGAAAACTACAAAGAGAGCTAGTTGAAAATTTAATTTCTCGTAAGCCAGTCCAAAAAACGGAGATTGGAAACCGAATTGTTCGTGCTTTAGGAGGCGACCCAACTCCACAAGCTACAGGATTACCTCGTCGGCGTGGTACTGCTGACGGAGGCATAGATGGAAGGATTCCAATTCTCATCAGACAACGTGTGATTACAGAAAAGTTGAAACGGAAACCTGATGGCTCACAATTCCCCGTCAGCATTGCCAACAGCGAATTTGAGTCGGTTGAAGCTCAAGCAGGTTTTAATATTAAGATTGAACGAAACTGCTTTAAAAGGGATACCATTAACGCTTTTGTAGAAAACTTAAGGCGTGAAGGAATGTTTGCGGGTGTGATTGTTACTGCAAGTGGGCTTTGTCCAGATGCTGAATCTGAGTTGCAACGACACAATAATAATAATATGGATTTATGCCATATTTTATTAGAAGATTTATTAAGTGGAAATATATCCTGTCAGGAGATCGAATTTGTAGTTGGTGATCTTGCAGAAAAACTTCGAGTTAGCCTGCGAGAATATATTACTTCTGAGATCTAAATTACTTGATAACGCAATACTTTTTTACCCATAAATGGGTGTTGTAAAAACACTGTGCGTAAAAGTTTTACAACACCCATCAATATTGGATATCTTAAGGATTTAATCCTTCATTAATCATCAAAATGCTTAATAATAGCATCGGCAAATTCTGAACATTTCAACGGTGCAACGGGAGGCTCCATTAATCGGGCTAAATCATAAGTGACTTCTTGATTGGCGATCGCACCACTTAACCCTTTTTTAATTAAGTCTGCCGCTTCTTGCCAACCCATATATTCTAACATCATCACCCCCGATAAAATCAGAGAACCAGGGTTAACTCGGTCTAATCCCGCGTGTTTAGGTGCAGTCCCATGAGTGGCTTCAAAAATCGCACATTCATCCCCAATATTTGCTCCTGGCCCCATGCCTAAACCTCCGACCATAGCAGCAGCAGCATCCGATAAATAATCCCCGTTTAAATTCATGGTAGCCAGGATAGAATATTCATCAGGACGAGTTTGAATTTGTTGGAA
Source organism: Planktothrix serta PCC 8927 (assembly GCF_900010725.2). Taxonomy (NCBI): domain Bacteria; kingdom Bacillati; phylum Cyanobacteriota; class Cyanophyceae; order Oscillatoriales; family Microcoleaceae; genus Planktothrix; species Planktothrix serta. The sequence goes on from NZ_LR734863.1 coordinate 49,833, forward strand.
AATACTATCAGCAATCCGGTCATTGACCATAATTTTTTCCTTCCATTTCCCCTCACCATGAGTTTCCCAAATAGCGTTGAGAACCCCTTCCACTTCTTGACAAATTTCGGCTTTTTTCTCAGGCGTTAGGGAATCATAACCCGGTTCAATCATCTTGGCATTATCTTCTAAAGAAAGATCGGGATTCTTTTCTTTATTCCCTAAAATCCAAGATTCCCGTTCGGTAACACATTCGTTGCGGAATTCCGTTGTTGTCAGTTCATAACCCCAATCTCGGAAAGCTCCCTCGGTGTATTTCATAATATTGCCTTTATGCACCAGCGTCACCATTTGTTTATTTTTAGGCAGACGCAAAGCTTGAAAAATGGCACGACGAACTAACCGTTGAGAACCTGTTTTACTAATCGGTTTAATCCCAATTCCAGAATCGAGGCGAATTTGTTTTTTCCCATGTTCAGGAGTCGCCGGAATTAACTCAGTATTCAGAAAATGAATTAATTTTTCAGCGATTTCTGTTCCCTGACGCCATTCAATTCCTAAATAAATATCTTCGGTATTTTCCCGATAGATAATCACGTCTAATTTTTCAGGAGTTTTGTGGGGGGAAGGAGTTCCGGTATAATATTTACAGGGACGAACACAGGCATACAGATCATGAATTTGTCGTAAAGCCACATTCAAAGACCGAATTCCGCCCCCAATAGGCGTGGTTAACGGCCCTTTAATCGCAACCCCATATTCCCTGATGGCGGTGGTGGTGTCTTCGGGTAAATATTGATAAGTGCCGTAGAGTTCGCAGGCTTCGTCTCCGGCGTAGACTTTAAACCAACTAATTTGACGCTGACCTCCGTAGGATGCTGCAATAGCCGCGTCCAACACTTTCTCCGTTGCTGGCCACAGGTCAATCCCTGTACCATCTCCCCTGATAAAAGGAATAATCGGATTGTTAGGGACAATGGGTTCGCCGTTTTTGAAGGTAACTTTCTCGCCTGTGGTGGGTGGAGTAATTTTCTGGTACATATTCCTAAGATGCGGATAACAATGCTCCCTATTCTGTCATGATTGTTTACACTCATCCTCACTGTTTCCTGAAAAATTTTAGTTTTTTTGGTAAAATCAAGAGAAGCAGGTTATTTTTTGCCCCTATATATCAAGAAATCCTGACATTTTTGAGCAAATATAAGATTTTGATGCAAAAGCTGCACGTTAGCATCATTTCTTAAACAACTGACAAGAAAATACAAACAACCTTTAAAGAAAATTAATATTCAAAAAATCAAAACTGTGTATGATGATTAGTAGCGAAAGTTCATATAAATCAATTAACTTTCAATCGGATCTGAATTAGAGATCGATAAAGGGTTAAACTAGAGATCAAATATCAAACTCGTTATTTCTTTCTGAATATTCAGATAACAGCAATCCATTCTGCTGTATTTCAATTGTTAGACTAGCAACCTAAACCCGGAGATGAGACGAATCAGTTGGAGAATAGTAACTCCACTCAAACCGAGTTTGTCAATTCAATATTGTCTCAATTTTTTACCCTTTTTCCTTAAGGTCAATCTCATAAAATTTTACATCTACTGCTTATCTACTGGAGACTCAAACTATGGAAACTACCGACGCCGTGAATCGTAATGTCTATCAAGATGTGTCTTCCTCCACTTTAATTCATAGTCGATTAGCTGATCAGCAAGGTGCTTTTCCCACCAATAATACGCCCCCAAAATATCCAGAACGACCGCTTCTATTAGAATTACCTCATTATGGATTAGAAGAATTAGGACTCAGAAACCTCGGTCACGTTTATCGTAACTTACCGATTCCGACTTTAGTTGAACATTCCATTGCCCGTGCAGAAGGAATTCTCGCCGCCAATGGAGCATTATGTGTGAAAACCGGAAAATATACTGGACGTTCACCCCATGATAAATATATTGTGGATGAACCCGAAAGCCGGGATGAAATTCACTGGAGCAAAATGAATGTTCCTATCCCGGAATTTAATTTTGATCGATTATTTCGGCGGGTGCGGTCTTATGTTCAAGGACGGGATTTATATATTTTTGATGGTTATGTGGGTGCTGATCCTCAATATCAATATGGCGTTCGAGTGATTACAGAACGAGCTTCTCAAAGTTTATTTGCTCAACAACTATTTATTCGTCCTAGTGCTGAACAACTCAAAACCCATCACGCTGATTTTACCGTAATTGCGGTTCCAGGGTTACACGCAGATCCTGAAGATGATGGGATTAATAGTGAAGCCTTTATCGTTCTAAATTTATCCAAAAAAATGGTAATTATTGGGGGTTCTAAATACGCCGGAGAAATCAAAAAATCCGTATTTTCCCTGATGAATTACTTCATGACCAAAGCGGATGTTTTACCGATGCACTGTGCTGCAAATATGGATGCAGACGGACACACCGCCCTATTTTTTGGCTTATCAGGAACCGGAAAAACCACCCTCTCGGCTGACCCCCAACGCTATTTAATTGGAGATGATGAACATGGCTGGTCAGACCATGGGGTGTTTAATTTTGAAGGCGGTTGTTATGCCAAAACGATTAAACTGCGTCGGGAACAAGAGCCCCAAATTTGGGATGCGATTCGCTTTGGTGCGTTAATGGAAAATGTGGTTTTAGATCATGACACCCGTTTTCCTGATTATGATGATGGCAGTTTAACGGAAAATACCCGTGTTGCCTATCCGGTAGACTATATTCCTAATGCGGTGATTCCGGGTATTGGTCGTCATCCGAAGACGATAATTTTCTTAACAGCAGATGCCTTTGGTGTGTTACCTCCGATTGCCAAACTGACGAAAGAACAGGCGATGTATCACTTCATGTCGGGTTATACCAGCAAAGTCGCCGGAACAGAACGAGGAATTAAAGACCCAGAAGCCACGTTTTCGGCTGGATTTGGCAAATGTTTCTTACCCTTAGCCGCGTCGGTGTATGGGAAATTATTGGGTAAACGTTTAGAAGAACACCCCGAAACCAACGTCTATTTAGTTAATACAGGATGGTCGGGGGGAGCCTACGGAGTCGGACAACGAGTTCCGATCGCCTATACTCGTGCAATGGTGTCGGCGGCGGTGAATGGAACCTTAGATGACGTGATTTTCCATCCCCATCCGATTTTTAAAGTCTTAGTTCCCGAAACTATTCCAGGGGTTCCCTCGGAAATTTTAGATCCCGTGAAAACCTGGAAAAATCCTCAAGCTTATGAAAAACAAGCCAAACAATTAGCCCAGTTATTTGTAGACAACTTCAAGAAATTTGAAGGGGTTCCTGAAAGTGTTCTGGAGGCTCAACCAAATCTGGATTAAGTTAAATTCCATTCTTATAAATTAATCCGATTTTACCCCCGTGCAATTAACGCATAGGGGGTTTTTATGTCTTAGGGGTTTTATTAATATGAAATCTAATTAAGTTTGTCCGGTTTAGTGACCTTAAGGTTCTGTTTAAGCAATAAAATGACAAGATTTCAGTTTATGAAAGAACCGAGCAAACAACGAGCAATTCCAGGGATTATTGGCGGGTTAGGCCCTCTTGCTCATATTGAATTGGAACGCCGCCTGATTGACTTAAACCAAGCCAGAGGTGCTTGTTGCGATCAAGATCATCCCGTATGGTTTTTAATTAATGCTACTGATATTCCGAATCGTACCCAAAGTATTATCGGAGAGGCGGAAAATTGTACTCCCTGGTTAGTTAAATATGGCAAAATTTTACAAACCGCCGGGGCTGATTTTTTAGTAATTCCTTGTAATACGTCCCATGGGTTTTATGAACAAGTTCAATCGCAATTAGAGATTCCTTGGATTCATTTGATGGAGTCTACAACACAATTTATTCAACTCCATTATCCTCAATATCAAAACATTGGAGTTTTAGCAACTACAGGAACACTCAAATCCCAACTTTATCGTAAAAGTTTAATGGGATTAGGACTAACGACAATTGAACCCTCCTTAGACTCAGAATTGCAAAACCAGATCATGAATGCTATTTATCACCCGATTTGGGGGATTAAAGCCACAGGAATTGAAGTCTCAGCACAAGCTTTAGAAATTTTAGTTGATGCGACTAATTGGTTAGCAGATCAGGGTGCAGAATTAGTGATTGCTGGATGTACAGAACTTTCTGTAGGTTTTAATTATTTAAAATCCTTACCTTTAATCTGGGTTGACCCGATGACTATTATTGCTCAAATTACGTTAGATTTAGCCTGGGGATATTGCCAAATTCCAATTATTTATACTTGAGTTTTTGCCCAAATTTCAATTATTTTGATGCTGTAAATGAGACAAATTACACCCCTAAAATTCTGCTAATTCCTGCATTTGAGGAACTGAAGATTGATGATCAGCAATTGCTGCGGTTGAGGCGATCGCGGTATGAACAATACCCAACGTGCGGAAGGGATCAATAATTGGATCAATGGCAATTAACAGAACTAACACAGCTTCTAAGGGTAATCCTAATGGTTTTAAGACTAAATCTAATAACGTTAGGGTTAAAACTCCGGTTGTTCCTGCTGTTGCCATTCCTGCAAAAATAGAGGCTATAATAATAATAAAAAAGCTAGATAAATTTAACGATGTATGGTACAATTGGGCAATAAAAACAGAACATATAGCAAAATAGGTTACAGAACCAAACCGACAAACTGTAATTGCTAAGGGAATGACTAAATCAACCGTATGAATATCAAACTTTAGGATTGTTGTTAAGGAGGAAATACAAGAAGGCAAACAGGAAAAACTGCTGCGAGTTGCTAAGGCTAATAAGGTCGGTTCTTGTAAGCCTACACAAACATTTTGGAAAGAGGTATGCGCTTGTTTAGAAATTACAAGGGTACTCAGGCAATAAATTAAGATATAGGTGAAAATTGTCACAGCGACAAAATTACCCATAGCCAAAACAATTCCGAATCCCGTTTTAGCGATTTGACTAGAAAGAAGGCAAAATAAGCCAAAAGGTAAGATAATAATCAGCCAATCAATTAATTTTTTTGAACCTTTATAAAGAGTATCCAGTAAAACAAAAAAGCTCGCTGAAGATTCTTTGACTGACCCTAAAGCCACCCCAAAAATAATTGAGAAAAATAAAACCTTTAAGGTATTACCTTCGCTCAAAGCCGAAAATATATTATCAGGAATCAAGTTAAATAAAAATGTGATCAGCATAGACTCTTCTTTCGGTTTAGGAGTATCACTACTCAAGGAAACTTCTAAATCTAGTTCTGATGAATTAACAATTACTCCTAAAGCCGTCAATGTTGATTCATCTAAATTTCCGCCGGGATTGGTGATTACAGCCATAATCACGCCGATAATGCCACAGGCTAACAAGCCAACCGAAAAAACCAGTAGAATCCGTTTAATATATTTCTCCGTGTCTTGACTTTTAATTAACTGACCAACACTCATGGTCGTTGCTGAAAATAAAATCGGCAAAACACACATTTTTAATAAAGCTAAATACAAATTCCCAAAGGGTGTAAAAAAAACAGAAATTTGTTTTTGAAATATCCCAAAGTAAAGCCCTAATATAATTGCAGGAACAAGGGCTAATGGATGACCCAATATTTTAAATAAGTGACGACAATTAAAATATTTTTTGAACATTTTTAGAGTGACCTTTATTGGTGTTTTGTTTTTTGGGGTTTTCCAAAAGTATCAGAATATTCTTCAATCAGACTATCCACAGTATAGTTAACTTTGTTTAAGCCTAAATAGAGATTAACAAATTCAAAAAGATGTCTACTTGACCAAGGAAAGGCAATAGAAATCGGATCTTGAGTATCGGTTAGAGCAACAGTTTTAAAATTCAAGGCGACATTAGGTTGATTGAAAATAATTTTTTTCACTTCTAACTCATCCCGATAAGCGGCTAAAACATCCCCACGCATCGCGGCTGAAATCACATCCTCCCAAGTAGTGAATTCAACAATTTGAGCCTGGGGAAATTTTTCTTGGGTAAATCCTACATAGGATGATCCTTTAATTACCCCAATTTTTCCTTCAAAGTTCTTTAAAAAATCAACAGTATCTTTTCCTTTAGAAGCTTTTGCCAATTGTAAACGATTGATTAATAGACCATGCCTTAAGGTTAAATAGGGACTAGAAAATAAAACTTTTTTAGCTCTAGCTAAGGTTTGACTTAATTTAGAAATTGCTAAATCGGCTTCTCGCAAATCCACAATATCTACTACATCATTAAAGGTTTTAGCAGTGCGATTGAATTTAAGAGAAACGCCTAAAGCCGTTGCTAAATCTTGAGCTATTTTAATATCTAACCCGATTAAATCACCCTGTTGATTTTTAGCAAAAAATGGCGCAACATCAATTCCGAGAACCGCAACAATTAACTCCCCTCGATCTACAATGGTTTGCAGGTCGGGCGACAAACCAACAGCAGCAGTTGTTAATCCCATAACGGGTATAGGATCATTGCTACTGGTGCTATTATTGAGTTGGAGGAATTCTCTGGTTTGAGGATCAACTGTCCCCGTTGTCTCTAAGCCCATACTGAGTTGAAAATTATAAACAGCCTCTTGTGTCCCTTCTCCATAAATTCCATCCAATGCACCGAGATAATATCCTCGTTTTTTTAATTGAGTTTGTAAGTCGATAATGTCCTTTCCCTGACTGTTAAAAGTAAGTACAGCTTGCTCCGGTTTCGATTGCAAAGTGACAGGTATTGCCTTGATTTCAGCAGTTTTTTCTAGGGTTTTATTCGATAAAATGTTGCGGGTTGAAATTGCAGAATCTCCCGTTGCTATCAGGGTCGCTACAATAGCTGCTAAACAAAAAACAATCCCGATGAAATTGAGGACTGTCCGTTTCCTAATTTGAGGATTTGACATATTAGTGTCCACACTTTACATTTGATTTTGCTCTGATTGTACTATTCTTCATGAAATTTATAGTTTTTCAGGGTAATATATATTAATCAATCAGGTTCTCTATTTTAGAGAATCCGACTACAACTGAAGCATCTACTTTAAAACTCTTATATCCTAATCTCTCTCGCTCTGTCACTAACTTAGTGCAAACAGGGTCAAAAAGAAAACCTTTAAACTGACTGCGTTTTATAACTAGATCAATATGAAAGTCATAAAAAACCAGGGAATTAAGACCAGTATAACGTTACGAACAATGTTAACGGGTTTTATTGTTTTTACGATCAGTTTTACAACAGCAATTGTTTATCTTTCATGGTTTTTTACGGCTAAAAATAATGTTGACAAAATTGTCACTCAAATTAATGAAGAAATTGTCCTATCAACTTCAAAAGAATTCTTTGATTTATTCCAGGATGTTTACTCTACCCAAAGTTTTATTAGTAGTGCGGTCACTCGAAATTTAGTTGATATTAATGATCCTCAACAACGGGATCGTTTTTTTCTCAGTCTTCTACAATCTAATCCTAGCTTTAGTTTTGTTCAGTTTGCCTATCCGAATGGGGATTATATTGGAGCCCAACGGGTGACAAATACAATTGACAACCCCAATCTATTTAATCTGCATTTTCGTCAATGGAATGAAGAACAAAAATTAACCCTTAAAACAACGGATTTTTATCAATTACTGGGACAAGAACTGCAATTGATCAAAACCACCCAAATTGAAGAACCCAACTGGTATACCCCGGCTCGTCCTTGGTATCGAGATGCTATGAAAACACCGGGTAAAGCCGCTTGGACAGTCTATGTTTATCGGTCTACCAATACCCCCGGTATTGATTCTAATATTACCCTCTATCAAGGGGATGAACTATTAGGAGTTATTGGTGTGGGTTTTGAATTGAAACAAATTTCTTTGCGTTTACAAAAACAACAACAAAAGGGTCGATCAGATATTTCGGTTTTCGTGATTAACTCTAAAGGAGAAATGATTGCTTCTACTGACCCCAATGAACATTCTCCCATTCAAATCACAGGTCAAGATCAACCACAACTGAAGCCTTTAAAACTTTCTAAAAACCCTAATTTTCAGCTTGCTAACCGAAGTTTAAAAGCGCATAATATTGACTTAAAAACAATTAAAAATTCTCGGCGCTGGCTCTACCAAAATCCAGAAAATGCTAAATTTTATTATATTTCTCTAACTCCCATGAATCAATTAGATTGGTTAGTGGGAACGGTTATCCCTGAAGATAAATATACGGGAGAAATCAAAAGAAACAATAAAATTTTACTCTTATTTATCACCACATTAATTATCGGAACCACAAGTTTAGGGATTATTGTGAGTGATCAATTTTTTATTAAACCGATTAAACTGATCAAGAAAGTAACCCATCGCGTTGAAAATGGTGATTTAGACGTGGAAAAACTGGAGATTCAAACCTGTCAAGAATTAGAAGTTTTAGCCCAGGCGATTAATAAGATGATTGTGGGACTGCGAGAACGAGAACGAGAACGGGATATTTTTGGTCGTGTGGTTTCGCCCGAAGTGCGAGAAAAATTATTACAAGGTCAATTACAATTAGGAGGAGAACTGTGTTGGGTATCGGTTTTATTTAGTGATATTCGCAATTTTTCTACTCTATCGGAAGAAATGAAACCGCAAGAAGTTGTCGCATTTCTCAATGAATATTTAACAGAAATGACCGCAGCGATTCGTCCTTGGGGAGGATATGTCAATAATTTTATTGGGGATGCAATTGTTGCTATTTTTGGCGCACCGTTATCCCCAGCCGAGACTGAATGGCGTTCAGTGGCGGCGGCTTTAACCATGCGTGAACGTTTAGAAGAACTGAATCAACGGCGAATTCTACGCGGTGAAGTTCCAATTCATGCGGGAATTGGGATTAGTAGCGGAGAAGTGGTTGCGGGACAAATTGGCTCCTTAGAACGGTTATTATATACCGTAATTGGTGATGCGGTGAATGTAGCTGCGCGTTTGGAAACCTTAACTAAAGAATATCCTGAATATAGCATTTTAATTAATGAATCAACGGCTGCTGCGATTGAAGAACATCATCATATTCTGCTGAAAAATTTAGGGGAAGTTAAAGTCAAAGGTCGCCAAAAAGCTGTAGAAGTTTATGCGGTTTTAGATTGGAAAAAAACAGAAGTTTCTTCTGTAATTTCTACAGAAATAAGGGACAAAATCAATCCCTAAATCCTGAGCAATGGAGGGAATTAAAAGTGCCCTGAACTTTCATTCAAGGCACTTAATGTGGCAATTAATTTGATTAAGATAAAATTCGTTCAACGGTGGCGCGATAGGAATTGCTATCTAATCCCTCCCCAGAATTAATAATACTTGGATCTAACATTTGTTGCATTGCAGAAATGCGATCGCGGGTAGCGGGGTGAGTGCTAATAATCGTTGGAGGAGACCCACTTGTTAATAGTTTAGCCATAAAATCTACAGCACCTCGTGGAGAATAACCTGCACGAATTAATGTTCCTAAACCCAGGCGATCGGCTTCATATTCAGCTTCACGACTTTTAGGACGGTTTAAGGCGAGTTCCACCCCAATTTGAACGATTTTATTTCGATCTACTCCGGCGACCGTCGCCACCCCCGCAGCAACGGCAGATTGACGCATTTGTTTAATCGCATGACGACCTACAATATGTCCGATTTCATGAGCCATAACACTGGCTAATTCCGCTTCATTATCGGCGGCGGCAATTAACCCAGTATGAATATAAACAAACCCTCCCATTGTGGCAAAGGCATTAACATTGCGATCATCAATCACTTGAAAAGTATAGGGAATATTAGGGCGATCGCTGGCTTGAGCTAAACGTTGACCAATTTGATTAATATAGTTTTGAGCTTCTGGGTTACGAAATAATTTAACTTGCTTGGTGAGTAATTCTTCATTAATTTGTTCTCCAATTGCTACTTCCTGACGGGCTGATAAATTCGATAATTGGATAACTTGAATTCCGCGAAAAATCAACTCTGGTAAAGGAATTGCTAAAGTAGCAACCGTTGAACTCAATAAAATACTCAGAGTAATGGTTATTGAAACCAAAGGATACAACCAACGATGACGCCAAGATCGGCTAATTGAAAAGCGTTTTAACATAGTGAGTGCGTGTGAGAATTCACAGGTTAGAGGTAGAAAATAAAAGTGGGAGTGTATTCTAATCTATAGACGCAGATCCTAGAAACCAGGTTTCTGATGATTATCTCTGAGAGTCTAAGAAACCGGGTTTCTAACCGTTATCTGTGAGTCTCCATCAAGTTTTATGGAGAAACCCGGTTTCTGGAAATCCGGTTTCTGAGCTAAACCGACCAAGTGGCTAAATAAGCATCATTTCCTCCTAATGGATTAGGATTAATCGCATTAGTTGTTGTGGGAACAGAGGGTTGTGTTACTGTTCCCAAAATTACCGCTTGACCCCTCGCAACGGTAAAACCATTCACACTTCCTTTAGCGCCATCTGCGTCACCCGTTTGGGTTAAGGGAGTCCAGAATTTTCGGACAGTATAATCAGCCGATAATCCTAACACGGCCATTTCTCCCAAGGTATAAGCACCAACAGGTTGACTATTAATGGTTTTAGAGGGACGATTTTGCACTTGAAATGCGGAAGATCCTCCTATATATACATTACCAAATTCATCAGCAGTAATGGAATTGGGGGTAAAACTATTTGCGCCTGTGCTGGTGCGGGTGACAATAAATTGACCTTGATCTATTGTTCCCGTATTCGGATTAATTTTGCTATGAAAGGTGAAAGACCCCGCACCCGCACCGGAGAAATTATTAAAAGAATCTACATTAACCAGGGTGGCTAAGGGTTGGGTAATGGTTTGACCATTGCGTTGAAAAACGTTATTTCCGCCGTCGGTTTTTCCTAAGAAATAAAGTCCGCCATCTTGACCAATGGTAATCCGTTCTCCCCGTGTATCTGCACCTAAGTTTTGTCCGGTGACTTCAGAAGCACTAAAGTCCCAGGTTTTCCATAATAAATTGAGCGAAGAATCAAACCCTCGTAAAAAGGGAGTTTGTAAGATACTGCTAACTTGATTATACCCCGTAACAAAGACTTGTTTTGTTGTTGGATCAATCGTAATATCCGCCGGATTAACATTAGTTCCCGTTAAGGTTGTGCTAGTTAATAAGGTTCCGGTTGGACTCCATAAGCTGACGGTATCTGTACTATTATTTAAGGTAGCAACTGTACCATCGTTAGCGATCGCCACTCGATTAAAATTACCCGGTTGTGACCATAAAACCGTATTAGCAGTAGGGTTATAAACTTTAATTCCAAAATCCCCAACGGTCACAATTTCCCCACTATCTCGATCCACATCTAAATCATTAACAACTCCGCCTAACGGGGTATTCGATAAGGGCGCTGTATTCCCATTTTGTAACCGTTGAATTTCTCCCACACCGTTAAAATTACCCGCCACAATAATATTATGATCAACGGGCGAAATTTCCACCGATGCTGCACTATCATTTCCAGTAGTTCCTAAATAGGTGGCACTATTTAACTGGAGATTATCACTCGAATCATTATCAATAATTTGCAATATGGCGCTGTTTTGGGTTCCAACTATTGCGGTTCCTGTGGTTAGGGTTAAACCTAAATTAACGGTTTCCGTCGGTTCAAAGATTGTATCATCAATCACCGGAATTATAATGGTTTTTGGAGTCGTATCTCCATCAGCAAATGTCACCGTTAGGGGAGTATTGGTATAATCTGAAATAGCCGTTGCTGTTCCATCCGTTGGGGTAATTTGTGCTGTAACTAATCCGCTACTTCCTCCCGTGCGGTTAATGGTAATTGTATTAACGGGTGTCCCGTTTTCATTAATACTAAAATTCCCACTACTAAAGGCAATAATACCCGAATTTGCAAGATCATTTTCGATAATTGTGATAGTAGAAGTGGTGAGTGTTCCTAATGTTGCTCCTCCGGTAATATTACTTAAATTGAGATTAAAGGTTTCATTCCCTTCAACTAAGGTATCATCGAGAATATTAACTGCAAAGGTTTGACTGGTTTCTCCCGCAGCAAAGGTTAATGTTCCTGATGTGGTAGTATAGTCATTTCCGGCGATCGCATTTCCATCACTGGTGGCATAATTTACCCCAACAATTCCATCAGTTCCTCCCGTGCGGTTAACAGTAACGGTAGCTATCCCGGCGTTTTCATTAATATCAATATTGTCAATACTAAAAGCTAACGTCCCAGGGTTTGTTAAGACATCATTGTCTAAAATCGTTAAGGTTGCAGTCGATTGAGTTCCTAATACAGCATCCCCAATAATATTACTGAAACTGAGATCAATGGTTTCATCTGCTTCAACTAAGGAGTCATCTACAATGGGAATTGTAACAATTTTTGGGGTTGTATCTCCATCCGTAAAATTAACAGCAATGGGACTATTATTATAGTCATCTGGTGCGGTAGCTGTGCTATTATTGAGATTAACTGTAACTCCAACATTTCCAACACTATTCCCTGTCCGAGTTACACTCACATCGACTTGAGATGTTCCATTTTCATTAACACTAAAGTTAGCACCACTAAACGCTAAGACACTCAGAGGGGATGGCGTTGGTGATGGCGTTGGTACAGGCGTTGGTGTGGGTGATGGAGTCGGTATTGGAGTCGGTACAGGCGTTGGTGTGGGTGATGGGGTCGGTACAGGGGTTGGTGTGGGTGATGGAGTCGGTATTGGAGTTGGGTCGGGGGTTGGCGATGGAGTCGGTACAGGCGTTGGGTCGGGTGTGGGTGATGGGGTCGGATCAGAACCCTTGAAGATAAAATCATCAGAAGTGAGACTATTGCTATTTACATTTTTGAGAATTGCCAAATATTCATTAGAATTTTTATCCTGAATAATCGTATCATTGATATATTGTCCTGTTCCTTGAGTAATATTCAAACCGCTAAAAGTCAAATCTTCTAATAATCCAATAGAATCTTGATTTAAGCTAAAATCTTCGATAATATCAGCATCAGTCAGAGCGACTCCTCCCATTGTTTTCCCAATATAAAATAGATCATTTCCGTCTCCACCCGTTATCGTATCTGCGCCAAAATCTCCATAGAGAATATCATCTCCTAAATCACCAAATAATTGATCATCACCGTCTCCTCCTGTAACGAAATCATTCTCTTTTCCCCCATAAATAATATCGTTATCCTGATTTCCAAATAATGTATCTTCACCGCGATCGCCAAAAATTAGATCATTTCCCACATCTCCAAAAATCCGATCCAAATCTTGACCTCCTGCTAAAGTATCCTGATCTTGACCCCCATAAAGACTATCATTTCCTTGATTTCCAAAAATTAGATCCGCTTGTTGATTTCCTCCTAAAATATCATTTCCCTCTAAACCATAAACAGTATCATTTCCAGCTAAAGCAAAAATATTATCCTCAAAGGCTGTACCTATAATTAAATCTGCATTAGCGGTGGGTAAAGAATTCATTTCCATAGCAGTGATCGGTGTAGAATTTCTTCCCACTGGAACATTAATTCCTAAAGGAAAAGATAATGTTTGAGGATCGGGAATTATTATCTGGGACGAACTGAAGAATAAATTTCCTGAATTATAATCGTTAAGACTCATGATCAAATTTTCCTCTCAAAAACTCATAATACCTATACTATTTTTTTCAAGATTTCTCAAATTAATCAGGAAAATCTTAAACTAAATTCGATCAAGAATTAGCAAAGGTCAAGATCGGTTAAAGTCTGATTTATAAAGGAATTCTGTGACTAATAAAGACAAGTTTGAGGAGTTAAAAGTTCCTCAAATTTAGTTTTTTCCCATCAGAATAATTTATTTTAAAGGTGAGTTAATATACATCAATTTTTGAAACTTCCGTATTTTTAGGGATACTGAGTTATCAATTGCATCCCTAATTCCTCAAAAATACGGATTAAGTTAACCCAGTCTCTCAAAATTCGCCTATAGTTCATCAGTATATTGACGGAGATTAACAAAATTTGAGACAATTGACCCATAACCGATTAAAATAGGATCTGAGTGAAAACCAGTATTGAAATAATGATGAAACTTGATAGCAATCAACCCAATTTAGGACAGCAAAGTTGGCAAAGTCAGTTAGATCAGTTTGTGAAAGCTAACCGTCAGGAATTAGCCGCCTTAGCGTGGGGTTTACACTTACAATGGGGAGAACAACCGGATACTCTGGGAATTGATCTCAAACCTACCCCCCATTTTGTTGCTTGTCCGAAATCTGCCCTTGAAAAACTCAATGAAAGCGTTCAAAATCGCTTACAAGAAATATTAGGAATTGTAGATGGGTATCAACCGGAAAAAGAAGTATTAATGATTGGAATTGGTTTTGATCATGTTCATTTAATTTATTTTGAATCTAATCCTACTCCTCCTGACTGTTTTGAACAGGTGGGAAAAGATGTTGATAGTTTATTAAAACAGTTAGAAGATTCTATGAATCAAATGATAAAATTATAGAACTTGATCGGGTTTTGGGTGTTTCTCTAAAATTGAAGCTATACTATCGTCTAATCTTTCTTAAGTTAAACCGCTATTTTCGCTTAGGAATGGTTTCTACGATTTAATTTCAAAATTAATGCGACGATAGACTTCAGCCACCGGAAATTCTACATTTAAGCTATGGAGACGAATTGACTGATCTAAACGATCATAAACCTGCCATTGCCAGCGATCATTACTGTTGTGTTCAAGATTGTAATATTGCTCAATATAGGGTTCTGTCTGACTGACGAGCAAATATTCTCTAAAACTGCTAATAGAGCGATATTTTCTAAACTTATCACCCCGATCATAAGCCTCAGTAGAAGGCGATAGGACTTCAACAATAAAAATAGGATTGAGGATCTCATCTGTACGATTGCTGTTCAATTCGGGTTGACCATCAACAACCATCAAATCAGTATAAGTTCCGCAAGAATATTCGGGAATCCAAACACGCAAATCGCTATTATACAAACGAAAATCTGTATCCCTCAGCAAAAAACCTAGGTAAATCAACAAGTTACTTGCGATCGCACTGTGAACTTCCGAACCTCCCGACATCTTGATTATTTCTCCATTAAAGTATTCGTGACGTTCTTCGGAAGTTTCCTCAATTGCCCGATACTCGTCGGGAGTGAAACCAGTGATTTTTGTCTCTGGAGTAAGGTTTGGTGGGCTGGTTTGGGTAATAACCATGATCGCACCTCAATGATTGTTTTTAGATTATATCTCTACTGTTGCTCTTCCTCCAGTTGTCGGAGGTAGGATCTCCGGTGAGGTTATCCTAACCTATGCCCAGGAGGTTGAATTTCTGGCAAAATCTAAAATATGTTGTGCTGTAATTTGAGGTTGTTCTAAATGGGGAACATGACCCGAATTTTTAATCCAAATTAATTGAGAATGGGGAATGGCTTTTTCAAATTTATAGGCATCAGCCGTTCCTAATATTTTATCATTATCTCCCCATAAAATCAAGGTGGGTTGTTGAATATCATTTAACTCCTTGCCAAACTTTCCATATCCTCCGGTTTTACTAAACCGAATTAAGGCTTGATTCCAACCGATTGCTTCTAAATGTAAAGCCGCACAAAGTTGAGCATCTAAAGACGCAAAGGTTTTATCAAAATAAGCACTTTCACTAATCGCTTGACGAACTTTAGGATTTCTTAAAAATTCTGTGGCTAAATAATCAAAAGGAGGTAATAAAAATTTCCCCATCACTGGCCCTGGTTTCATGCCAGCACTATCTAATAATACAATAGATTTCACGGCTGCGGGATACCATAAGGCAAAATCTAACGCGACTGCACCCCCCATAGATGCCCCAACTAAAATAACAGGTTGATTAATTAAGGTTTCCCAAAATGAATATAAATGCGTCATAATTTCCGAGCGCTTAAACTGGAATTCTGCGCCACGTTCTGTAAATCCAAAACCTAAAATATCTACCCCCCAAGTTTGATGTTCTGTGGCTAACAAAGGCAATAATCGCCGATATTCAAAAAGAGAACTATCAAATCCATGAATTAATAAAATTGGGGTTCCTCCATTCCCCTGACGAATATAAGCAGTTTGAATCGGTTGCTCTCGTAAAGGGGTAGAAATTGCCTCATATTTGAGGTTTTGAGCTAAGGCGATCGACGTAGATTCAGTTAACTGTTGCACAGACTGGGGTAGAAAACTCGGAAACATATTCGGTAGCCATTATTTTCTATTTAATTCTACCTAAATAGTGTTGATATTTTAAAATCGGGTTTTGGGTAGTGTTGCGATCGCTGTATTCATCTCAGCAGATTAGAGCCCTATTTTAAGCTTGTCGAGTTCACAAAATAGGACTCTAATCTTGAATTTAGGCGAGTGCAAAGACTTCATTCATTAACCATTTCAATTTTTCCGCGCAGAAAGAATCGCAACATCCGATCAACACACATCCGTTCTTCTTCGGGTAAGGATTCGTCTAAAATCGCGGCCATTAATCCGTAGCGGTCAGCTTGGGTTAAACGATGGGTATGGGCTGTTACCGCAACCATTTCTATAATCGCACCGGGTAAGAGATTAAGTGTAGGTATCATGGTTAGAAATTGAACTCGACACTTTTATCATCCCGTATTTTCCGAATGTCAGGAGTGATTGATTTGCATTCCTTGGGTGATTTCTCCGAAAATACTCTGTGATTGAAATCACTTTATAGCAGGGAACAGGGAACAGGGAACAGGGAACAGGGAATTGTCCTATTTTCTGAGAATTATTACGCTTTGTTAAGCAAAGTGGGGGGTTATACCCCTACTTAAGTTATACTAACAACATAGTAGATGCACCCTGGCAAGCGCCCACCATAAGTTGGGCGTGTTTTTTGTTTAGTCAGGAGGTTGATTCTGGGCCCATTTGAACCATTGCAATAGCGATCGCCATCCCTTCAATTTGCGTAACCCTGGTGCGGGTATCGTCGCTAAACTTTCCACAGAAATTAACGCCGCATATTGTAATCCTAAAAAACTATCTACTGCTGCATAAGCTCCGCCGAGGGTTATTGCACCTGCGGCATACATTCGACCCCCCGGAAACGAAATTCCAGCACCATTAAGACTCCGCATTTCCACCAGTTCAAAATCATTCGCCACACTCAACCTTCCCAAGGCATTTAAAGGCAAATTGTAATGAATAACTAAATCTTTTAATAAGGGATTTGTATTCACTTTAGCATCTAAACCCGTGGCATCAATAATAAAATCAGCTTCTAACTGAAGATGAGCATTTAATCCCTGTTCTCGAATAGTTGTTAATGTGCGACCTTGAGGAGTCCGTTCAACCTGTTCAACAGTTCCAAATGTAATCCGATACCATCCTTGGCTTAGTCCTTGATTCATCATATTTCGCCAATCTTTACGATTAGCTGTAGTGGTTCCTCCCCACTGTTCTAAAAGTTTTAAACGATCTGGATCATTAGCAGTTTCTAATTGTTGGCGTAAGTCACCGCCCCAACAAGCTTTAGGCCAGTTAAAAGGTTGAAATTCAAAATGATTTTCTACGGTTCTTTGTGCTTGTTCAAATTGATTTCCTTGAGCTTTGGGCGATCGCATTAAATGTAAAATTTGGATATTATAATTTCTCTGTCTGGCTTCATAAAGTCGCTGTAAAATTCGAGAAGCCACAATTCCCCGACCTCGGATAATTACCGTTCCTCCTGATTGTTCTAATTGTTCATAAATATGTTGATGATTTTCATAGGCGTTGACAACGGATTTAAAATCTTGTGTTTTTTCTCGATAAGCTTGTAAATCGGAGAGAAATTGAATCGCGGGATAGCCTGTGGCTAAATGAACATATCGCGCTAAAATAAAACCATGATCTCGCCGATTTTCTGTTGAACGAGAATAGGCGATCGCATAACGTCCATCAACTGTTTTTCTAATACTTTTAACTCGTCCATAGCGATAAATTTTTGACCAATGAATCCGATTAGCTTCTCGATCAATTGCAGCAAAAACATTCCCAGAACGGGGAGTATAGGTTTCTGCAAAGGTGGGTTCTGCAAACACTTGCCACAGTAAATTTAAAGCCGTTGAAAATCCTCCTTTTCCGAATTCTGTATAAGCTTCTCTCAAAGCATAACTCGGCCATCCCCAAATATTATCGGGACAAGAATCGGAGTTAGAACGTAACCGCTCATAGGCAGGAATTTGGGAATTTAAACACAACTGTTGATAACGATTATAGGGTTTACTTTCCATCCCTAATGCGATAATTTGATTGGATTTAATCCCAGAAATTCTTAATAAATCCGCCCAAATAAAACTTCCTAATCCTGCGCCAATAGTGAGATATTCT
Source organism: Planktothrix serta PCC 8927 (assembly GCF_900010725.2). Taxonomy (NCBI): domain Bacteria; kingdom Bacillati; phylum Cyanobacteriota; class Cyanophyceae; order Oscillatoriales; family Microcoleaceae; genus Planktothrix; species Planktothrix serta. Next base: position 68,143 of record NZ_LR734863.1, read on the forward strand.
ATTTCATGAATGGGTAATCCTGTGGCTTGTAATTGTTGTAAAGAAACTTGAAGCGGATGTAAAAATGATGCCGGGGGAAAACGTTCCGTTGTCGGTGAAGAAATTGTGGCAACAGAAATAGAGGGATCGGGTAAATCTGTTTTTGGATTAAAGGAAATTTGGGATAATTGTTGTGTCGAAGTTGTCAAGACATGGGTAACTAAAGAAATGGTAATATTATAGTTAGCAATTTGTAAGGTATCCCCATCTTGAACAGAACAACGGGTTTGAGAAATTCCATTAATTAGAATTCCATTTCGGCTTCCGGTATCTGTCACCATTAAATTCCCTTGTTCCCAAGTAATTAACCCATGAAAACGGGAAACTCTTTCTCCATTTAAAACAATCCGAGAAACCCGTTCTCCATTAACCGTAGAAGGCATTCGTTCAAAAACCCGTCCTAATGCAATGGGAGGATTTAGAACAGGGGTTCGCCATTCTCCTGTTTCTAAGTGTTGCCAACTCAGTCGAATTTGCATTCGTTTTTTAATCTTTATTCCGAGGATTATAGTTTAATGTTCGGTGGATAAAACCACACTAATTGCTGCTGCTAAAGACGTTCCACACCAAGGGCACCCTGAATTTAACTGTTGATAAGAGGAAATGCGATCGCATTTAGGACACTGTAAACCATATTGTACAGGATTTGGATTAACACTGGCTATTTCTATTGCTTCATCGGGTAAAAATAATCGTGTTGGCGGAATTAAAAATGGCGATAAAGAAACTGCGACGACTTCCAGTTGTTGCTGTCCTAATTGCAAATGACTACCCACATTTAAGGGAAGTTCACCTGTAATTAGCTTTTGATGATTAATAATTGGAGGGTTGGTTTCTCGTAAATTTCTGAGATAAAAGTTATGCTTAGTTTGATTAAAAAAAATTTCAATATGTAACCCCGATACTGTGGGATGAGATAAGACAAGATCGCAGCGTGTTGGATCTCGTCCGATGCGAATAGTTCCCGGATGTTTTGTGGGGTGTTGATCATTCAAGGTTTGAGTGCGGGACTGACCTGCTTCTGTCCACTTTAGCGTCAGTTCATTCATGAGAATTAATAATTAAACCGGACGATTTCTCTTTCCGTTGACTGAATTCTATTTCAGGTTATTCTTAACTTTCAATTTTATTCTAATTTTCCGAGTCAATGGATTTTGTTCATAAAAAATAATGTATAGCAAGTCTAAATGATTTGTGATCAAAACCTGTAGGGGTGGCGTCCCTCCCAACCCAGATTCCAAGAGGGTTAGGAGGGACACCACCCCTACGATAAAATATTACAACCCCTACACGGATTCCTATATAATAATTCAGAGTCAGGGTTTGAGACTGATCAATCTGAATCGGGAAAAAATCATCACTGTCAATAGTCTATTCTATTAATCCATTCACTTATAATTTTTATTAATCATGAATAAGCTGTTAATTACAGGAGCAAGCGGTTTTTTAGGATGGCATCTTTGCCATATTGCTCAAACTGAATGGCAGGTCTATGGGATTAGCCATTCTAAAATTATTGATCTTCCTAATATTAATATGATTAAAGCAGATTTGACGGATTTTCAAGCTCTAAAAAATCTATTTCAACAAATTAAACCGGATGCAGTTATTCATGCTGCGGCTCAATCTCAACCGAACTTTTGTCAACAGTATCCTGAACTATCTTATCAAATTAATGTCAGGGTTTCGCTAGAAATTGCTGATCTCTGTGCTGAGTTGAATATTCCTTGTGTTTTCACTTCAACGGACTTAGTATTTAATGGATTAAATGCTCCTTATCAGGAAACCGATCCTGTATGTCCAGTTAGTTATTATGGAGAACAAAAAGTATTAGCTGAACAGGGAATATTAGAACGCTATCCCAGAACAGCAATTTGTAGAATGTCATTAATGTTTGGTGATGTTCCTGACCATGCGACCAGTTTTATTCAACCTTTTATTCAAACGCTGAAACAGGGAAAAGAGTTAAATTTATTTATTGATGAATTTAGAACCCCCGTGAGTGGAACTACCGCAGCCAAGGGATTATTATTAGCATTAAAAACAACTCCAGAAATTCTCCATTTAGGCGGGAAAGAACGTCTTTCTCGGTATGAATTTGGCAAACTCATGGCAGAGGTTTTAGAGCTTCCTTCCCATTTAATTAAACCCTGTTCTCAAGGGGATATTAAAATGTCTGCACCCCGTCCTCCTGATGTTTCTTTAGATAGTTCTAAAGCCTTTAATTTAGGCTATAAATATTTATCTATCCGAGAAGAATTACAACAATTAATTCTTAAATTGTAGGATGATATCAATCTAATATTTTAGAAGGTTCTTCGCTTTGAAAGATTGTTGCGATCGCATATATCCTATATTTTGGGTTTATATTAACTTATATTATAATTTAAACCCAAAACAGTAATAGTGCTATAATACATTATATCTGCATTGCTTTTCAGTAGGGGAGGAATGGTAAATGGTAGATGGAATTGCATTATGCAAAGAAAAAAAACGATTTGATGAGAGTGCTATTGATGCTAAAAGTATAGAGTATTTTCTCCAAGCCTATCTTAATCCTAATTCCTTAGATGATGAGATTCAAGAGTTTTTTAGGGAGATTGCTGCACTCAAAGGCAAAAGTGTACAAGATACATTAAAAGAAATGGAACAAGGTACACAAAAATACCTTGAAGCTATTGATATGGAAATTTCATTTAAAAATGATATTCCGACCGATATAGAAAAATATGTCGATAAAATCAAAAAATTATCAGAAGGGATAGAATCTTGTTGGGATTTATTTTCCGCAGAAAGCCATAATTTCTTTATAAAATTGGCTTATGATTTCTCTTGTCAATATGGTATTAAATTGCAGGGATGGAGAGGTTTACAAGTTAAACTAAAACTACTTTTACCTTCTCTCCAAAGCGGAAAAAATTTATTTAAAGACTATCAAGATTCTTTTTTACTGATTCCTCAAGCTGTTGATCGAGCCGTTGAACTGAGAAAATCTAAATCAACATCACAGTTATGGTCTACAGCCCAAACTTTGTTAAAACAAGCGAAACTAACTCCTGTAAAACAACCGAAGTTATCATCTTTTTTAAAGCATTTAGGACAAACTCCAGAGGAACAAATCAAAAACAATCAAGCTGCAATGAATTGGGCTAAAGAAAGATTACAAACTATTCAAGCTAAATGGAATGAAGAGCTATCTTAGAGAAGAGTTTTTAGAAGCATTTCATGATATAGTTTTTAGATCAAGTGATTAAATTCAAGATGTTTCGGGGAGCTAATTTTTAGCATTCGCTCTGGACGATCATGAATAGCTGTTTTAGTCCGTGATGGTTTCTTAGAAACACTAATATTCTTAATACTAATAAAACGATATTTATAACCTTTGAGAAAATTTCGATTATTCCAAAATAACTGACCTATTTCCCGACAATAAGCAACAAAACACTGTGCTCCTTTAAGCTGTTGGATGATTTCTTCTTCCAATCCTCCTTTTCCTGCTTTCATCTCAATACAGACAATAACCTTTTGGGTTTCTGTATTAGCAATAATGACAAAATCTGCACGCTTACATTCATGCTTTTTTCCTTGGAAAACTTCATAAGCCAGATTAAAGTTATCTGCTTTTATAATAATAACTTCATTGTCCTCTGGCATTCCATGAATTGTGACCGAATAGTTTGCAGGTGGAGGTTCTCTGAGTATAACTTTCTTTTTATTATAGTGATTTTCTAATGGGACTGTAGCAGTTTCTTTAATCATCTGTTTCAGAATAGCAATATCAGACATTACTCCGCACCCCAAACAATTGATTCTTGAATTCGGTTCATGGTTTCAATTGTTGGATCGAAACTACGAGCATCAATACCAAGTTCTGGGTTAATATCTGCGGATGTTAAAGTTTGACATTTCGTTTTTTTCTGACTCCCATCTAGTTTTATAAGTGCTTCTTCTGCAATATAGACTTTTATTTGATCATAAGAAATTAGTTCTTCGGGTCGATAACCTTCTTGTTCAGCAATTCGTTTGAGATGGGGTTTATCATGGTTAAGCATGATTAATGTATTCAACTCTTTAATAATATAATCGCTGTGAGTCGTTATAAAGACCTTGATTCCAAGATTAACTAATCGAGCGAAAATTCGAGCAAGACGGCGCTGATTTTCGGGGTGTAAATTAAGTTCGGGTTCGTCTATTATCAGTAAATCACCCTGTTGCGCTTCATGTCGGAGGTAAAAACCAATATCTAATAGAGAACGCACAGCACTAGAACTTTCATCCATTGAAAGTTTAATTCGTTTACCTTTGGGTACATAGTAAAGTTCGTCGTTTTGGGTAATGGTATACTCACCCCCAATAATATTAGCAAAATCGACTAATATATCTGGGTAATTCTCGGCAATAAAACTACTTTTTTTGACAAGGGTTTCAAGTTGTCGGATAAAATCTACATTTTTCTTAATTGGTAGGGCGTAATCGTCATAAACTTTGAATAAAAGCTCCATTGGATTGATATTCTTACCAGTCTGGGTCATTTCTTCAAGCAAGCGATTCCGGGCAAAATTTAACTCTTTACGAAAAATAGCAACACCTGTTCGCTCTGCACTAGCAATGAAAGGACGAGGAAAAAGCGGAGAAAAAATAATATCTTTCAGAGCATCACCAATAGTACGTTTCACAATATCAATCGGAATTTTTATATTTTCTTTCTCAACTAATAAAGTAACAATTAATTTTGTGCTATCTTCAGTTTTAATAATTGAAAATATTTCGGTATTTGTAGATCCGATGGTTAGTTCAAATCTGTCTATTAACTTAATATTATTGGTATTGAGTTCTACTTGAAACTCGGTTTTTCTAAAACGTTCGGTTGATGTTGCAAAAATCTTAGGTAATTGTTGAGTATATTCTTGACAAGCTTTAATAATAATCTGCTCAGACTGTTTAACATATTCTTGTATATCAAGATGAATGACCCCATCAGCGAGGAGTTGATCAATTTTGTCATCACTGATTTCAATCGAAAACATCCGTTGCCAAATAGACAAAAAGCCAAATAACGCATAAGTGGCATAGGTCTTGCCTGTATTATTACAGCCACATAATATTGTTAAATTGCCAAGCGTGAATTCCGCTTGCTTTAAAACTCCAAGATTTTTGACTTTGATTTTCATGATTCTATATAAAGTAATTTGAGTTAAAACCCCTCTCCTAATAGGGGAGGGGTTGGGGCAAAGATTAACTATTTCAACCCATCAATTAACTGCATTTTTGCACTCTCTAACGCTGCTTTTAACTTCGTAGCATCCCGACCGCCAGCTTGTGCTAAATTTGGTGTTAGGTTTTGTTAACAATATCCACCTAAAAACTTAAATTTTAGCACCCGCTACTAACTGAGCCACTAATGGTTGATCTGTTGATAACTGACTCACAGCTAATACAGAAAACCCTAATAAATTTCCTTCTTCATCTACTCGTTCCATAATCGCATCATTATCGGTTTCTCGCATATAACCCGGTTTATCGGAAAATAAAACTTCTAAAAAATCCCCTTCTTTATCAAAATAAACTTTTACAATTGAAGCCATAGTTGCTCTCCTTTCTAAATCTGAGAATATAAAAAGCCCCTCCCCTTTTAGGAGAGGGAGTATAAGTTAACTTATTTCAACCCATCAACTAACTGGGTTTTTGCACTCTCCAACGCTGCTTTTAACTGCGTTGCATCCCGTCCTCCTGCTTGCGCTAAATTCGGACGTCCGCCACCACCACCGCCGCAAATTTTGGCAATACCGCCAATAAATTTACCCGCTTGTAAGCCTTTATTATTAATCGCTTTACTGAACGCGGCAACAAAATTAACTTTGCCATCCGTTGTCGCTGAACCTAAGACAACGGCACTTTCTCCTAACTTTTGTTGTAGCCTTTCTGCGGCAGTTTTTAACGATTCTGCATCGGCATCATGGAGTTCTGCTACAATTAATTTAAACTCACCAATGGTTTCAGCCGTTGTTAATAATTGTTCGGATTTGGCGATCGCTAATTCTGCTTTAACGCCTTCTAATTGTTTCTGAGTGGTTTTTAACTCCTGTTGTAAATTAGTAATGCGGTCGGGTAATTCTTCGGGTTTAGCTTTAAAGCGATCGCCTAAATCTTTAACTACCATATCCCGAACTTTCAAATACTCTAAAACCGCTTGTCCGGCTACCGCTTCAATGCGTCGAATTCCTGATGCAATACCTGTTTCTGAAATAATCTTAAATAGACCAATTTCGGCGGTATTACTAACATGAGTTCCCCCGCATAATTCCATCGAAACCCCAGAATAATCGACCACCCGCACAATATCAGAATATTTCTCTCCAAACATCGCAGTAGCACCTTTGGCTTTGGCGGCTTCTATCGCCATTTCCGCTATCACCGCCGGATGTGCTTCCGTGATCCAACTATTCACTTGATCTTCAATTTGTTGAATTTCTTCAGAAGTTAACCCACGAGGACAATTAAAATCAAACCGTAAACGTTCAAAATCAACTAAAGAACCCGCTTGAGAAATCGAGGGATCGACAATTAATTTTAACGCAGATTGTAACAAATGGGTTGCGGTATGGTTGGCTTGGGCACGACGACGACAGGCGCGATCAATTTGGGCATTTAATGCCATTCCGGGGGTAACTATTCCCCGTTCAATTCGTCCAAAATGGATGAAAATATTGGATTCTTTTTTAACATCATGAACCCGAATTACCGTATCCCCATAACTTAAATAACCGCGATCGCCAATTTGTCCTCCAGACTCAGCATAGAAGGGCGTTTTATTCAAAATCACTTGAATTTCTGCTCCTGCTTCTGCTTCCTCAACAGGTTTTCCATTGACTAAAACCGCTTCAACTTTAGCATCAGAAGTAAATAAGGTATAACCTAAAAATTCTGTTGAGTGAATATGTTCTGCTAACTGGTCTAAACTGCCTTGAACGGTTAAATCAATGGTTTCATGGGCATCTTGAGAACGACGGCGCTGTTCTTCCATTGCCGTTTCAAACCCTTGAATATCTACCGTTAACCCATTTTCTTCGGCAACTTCTTGAGTTAATTCTAGGGGGAAACCATAGGTGTCATATAACACAAAAGCATCTTGACCAGAAATTTCACCCCCCTTACTAATGGGGGAAGTTCTAGCCTCCCCTTTACTTAGGGGGAGGTGGGAGGGGGCCGCTTTTTCAATAATTTCCGCTAACAGTTTTTCACCCCGTTCTAAAGTTTCTAAGAACCGGGTTTCTTCTCTTTGTAATTCCCCCTTAATTGCAGTTTCCCGTTGACGAACATTGGGATAGGCAGTTTCCGATAATTGCATGGCAGTTTCAGCCACTTGGGTTGTAAATTCTCCGTTAATTCCAATTAACCGACCGTGACGAACCACCCGCCGAATTAAGCGCCGTAAAATATAACCCCGGCCAATATTAGAAGCGGTAACGCCATCGGCAATTAAATGTACAACTGCCCGAATATGATCTCCAATCACTTTTAGGGAAACTTTAGTTTTATCATCGGATTTGTGATAATCTATTTTAGCAATTTCCGCCGCCGTTTTAATAATTGGAAAAATCAGATCCGTTTCGTAATTATTGGGAACTTGCTGCAAAATTTGTGCCATCCGTTCTAACCCCATTCCCGTATCAATATTTTGATTTTGTAACGGGGTTAAATTGCCATCATTATCTCGGTTATACTGCATGAAAACCAAGTTATAAAACTCAATAAACCGAGTATCATCCTCTAAATCAATATTGTCTTCGCCGCGTTCGGGGTGAAAATCATAATAAATCTCCGAACAAGGGCCACAGGGGCCAGTGGGGCCAGATTTCCAAAAGTTATCCGCTTCTCCCATGCGTTTAATACGTTGGGGAGCCACGCCTATTTCATCGCGCCAAATGGCAAAAGCTTCGTCATCTTCCTCGAACACACTCACCACCAAACGGTCTGGAGGTAACTCAAACACTTTGGTTGAAATTTCCCATCCCCATGCGATCGCTTGTTGTTTAAAATAATCTCCAAAGCTGAAATTGCCTAACATTTCAAAAAATGTGTGGTGTCTGGCCGTTCTGCCCACATTTTCAATATCATTAGTACGGATACATTTTTGGGACGTGGTGGCGCGCGGAAATTCGGGCTGTCGCTGTCCCAGAAATATCGGTTTAAAGGGTAGCATCCCCGCAATGGTTAATAAAACCGTCGGGTCTTCGGGAACTAAAGACGCACTCGGCAGAATTTTATGCCCTTTTTCGGCATAAAAGTTAAGGAATTTTTGACGAATTTCGCTGCCAGTGGAAAATTTAGGGGAAAAAGTCATAACACTCACTTTAAAAAAACCAGACCAACCTTTCAGAATAAATGAAAGATCAAATTTTACATCGGATAATTCCTATTTTAATTGTTAGCCTGTCTGCAATGGGTGGCGCGGTCGGAGGAATTTTATTTCGGCAAACGGTCATTGTTGAACAGTTTCCTACCCTTTTGCCTCGGTTGCCCTTTGCCCATGCCTTACCCCCCCTGGAAATTATTGCTGAAAACGAAGTCCGTCCCTTACCGGGGAACCTGGATGAGGTGTTAATGTTTAATAGCAATAGTCCAGAATGGGTGAAACAGGAAGGAATTTTACTGTCAACCTTTCCGGGGGGATGGCGCAACCATTCTGAAGCTCATTTAGAATATCGTTTAACGGGAGAATTTGAGGTATTTGCTCATCATTTTACCCACACTCCTCCTGATTTAAAAACCTTGTATTTGGGGTTAATCGTTCATAACCCTGATACTCAACCTGTTACAGTTGAAGTGTTGACAGTCGCGAGTTATTTATTAGAGCCGGATGCTCCTTTTAAAGAAAAACCTGCTCTCAGTGATAATCCTAACGGTGAGGTTTATTCCGGGCCAGGAATTCGGGCGGTTGATGAGGTGTTAAGGGGAAAACGTCAGTCAGAATTTCCGAAAGCGTTGGAAATTGGCCCCGGTGAAAGCCGAATGTTAATGAATTTACCTATCCCGGTGAAGGGGTTAGAACGTCCGGTGAATGGGCGTTCTACGTTTATGCGGTTGAAAGTCCGGGGCTTAAGCGATGATTCCGCCCCGGCTTCCATTTATATGGCTAGTTTAGCCCAATTTGCGAAGATGCACCCTGATGGCAAGGAACGGACGCCAACCTTAGAAGAATGGCAACAGTTGCTTGATAATGGCACTTTAGCACAACCCCGCGATAAAATACCTACTCCTCCAGAACAAACAAGTGGTCAGTTAATTTATAGTCGGGTTGCGGGTGTTCAAAAAGGGGCAAAATGGGAAGCGAATTTAGTGGATGAGGGTAAAGATTTTCTGACTATTCCTGATAGGGGAAAGGGAATTTCTTTCCCTATTAGTACCGTTAGAGCGGGAACATTAGGAACAAAACAAGTACAAGCCGCGCCGTTAATTTTACGTTATCCTGATACGGCTTATGAGTCTCATGGCAATTATGGCGTACATTATGATTTACATATACCGTTATTAAATACAACCGATGAAACCCAAAAGGTAACGATTAGTTTAGAAACGCCTTTTAAGGAAGAAACCTTATCTAAAAATGGCTTAATTTTTCGACAACCGCCCTTAGATTTTCCGTTTTTTCGAGGAACTGTGCGGTTAAGATATGAAGATGAACAAGGAAAAACTGTGATCAAATATCTGCATTTATGGCATCGTCGAGGACAAATTGTTGACCCGTTAGTTAAATTAAAATTAAACCCGAAATCCTCTCGTTTTGTGAGAGTAGATTTTCGTTATCCTCCTGATTCCACACCTACCCAAGTTTTAACGATTAAAACCTTAGATTAATATTCCTCCAATATTTGCTATACATTCCCCCTGTAGAGACTAGCCATGCTTAGTCTCTACAGGGGGTTAGAGGGGATCATCTGTAGCATCTATAATGGGATTTCATATAAACAGAACAGGACAACCTCTTAAAGTCCCCCAATTTTGGGGGATTTAGGGGGCAAATATTGCTGCTAGAGAAATCTGTTCTAAAATTGCTGATCAATCCTTCATAACCTGATCATTCTAAACACTATACATTTCAAGCCATCTAGCCCCCTAGCCCCCAACATTGGGGGGAAAATAAATAATTAGGACTTTAAATCTGAGTTAGTTTTGATTTAAAAAAATAATAAGTATCTCTATTTTAGCATAAAATTGACCTGTTTAAAAAGGGGCAAGGTGGCAGCGTCTTCGCTCCCTCGCCGTGATCGGTTACAATAGGTAATATTAAAATAAGTGTTAGGTGGTGCGTGCGCTGCGCTTACACACCCTACAATTGAGGTAAATTATGGAATCTGTTATTAAACTTTCGGCCCTGAATACCAGTTTAATCGAAATTCGCTTAATTGAAGGTCGGGATGAGGCGTATATTCGGGTGAATGAAGATTATTTTTCCTTAGTGACGGGGCAAAAACTTAATATTTCTTCTAGCTTACAAGAAGGGGTTAATTTATTAAACTTGATGATTAAGACCTATCCGCTTAAAGAACGAATTCTCAGAGGGTTATTTAATCAAGATTGGTGTGGACGTTTTGAACTTTATATTGATGGAAAATTACGCGGAACCTATAATCAAAATGGCGGTGAGCTTATGGGTTCTCGTGAATATACCGTTGCTAAAATTGAACTCAATATTGAAATCACTAATCCTCCTCCTCCCCCTCCTCCCACTGATCCCCCTCCTCCCCCTCCTCCCATCAAAGAACAACTTTTAAGTATTATAAACAGATTACAAAAAATTCGGGGTATGAATCCTACCCATTTCCAAAATGTAGGATATTCAACCCCCTACATTACATTAGAGAATAATATAAAAATCAATATTTGGAAAAACTTAGCAAAAGTTGATTATGTGTTTTTGATTGACCCGGAGGGAAATTGTTGTTTTGCGGGTTATGTGGGATGGGTTCATCGTAAAAAATTCTATCGAGCTTTACAGCAAATTCGGAATGATTTCCCTAATATTTAATGAGCGATCGCCTTTAATCTCATCTAATCCGAGAACCAATCTCAACCCAAAGTTGCAATTTTTAAGCAAAACATTACAATATTTAATAGAGATTAAAAACCCGTTACATCCATCTCATCTTTATCCATGACTGACCCACTCACCAAACTAACCTACCAAGCATTTCAGCAGGGGAAAAGCTATTTTAGTCTGACTCATAGAACCCTGACGAATCAACTGCTGAACTGGATTAATCCCATTTCTTCTGACCGGAAAACTGAATCCCTGAGTCCTGAAATTCTGTTGAAAGTTCAAAGTTTGTTGAATCAAATCATAGAAACGGACTGGGAAGATGCCGAAAAAGGGGTGTATCCAACTTCTATTTTATTTGATAATCCCTGGGATGATTTCTTTCGTTATTATCCGATGATTTTACTCGATTTACCGAAACTTCGACAACGGGCTAATCAAAAACGCTATCAAGATTTTTCTCCTAATATTGATACAGAAGGTTATCCCAGTTATTATATTCAGAACTTCCATCATCAAACCGATGGATATTTGAGTGAGATGTCGGCAAATTTATATGATTTGCAGGTAGAAATTTTATTTTATGGGGGTGCAGACCCTATGCGTCGCCGGGTTCTGGCTCCTTTAAAAACAGGGTTAAAAGTATTTAATGATGTTCCTGAAAAACAAATTCGAGTATTAGATATTGCCTGTGGAACAGGTCGAACCCTTAAAAATATTCGGGCAATGTTACCCAAAGCTTCTTTATTTGGAATTGATTTATCTCCGGCTTATTTACGAAAAGCGAATCAACTTTTATCGGAAATTCCGCAAGAGTTACCCCAACTGATTCAAGCCAATGCGGAAGACTTACCCTTTCCTGATCATTTCTTTCATGGCGTGACTTCCGTTTTTTTATTCCATGAACTTCCTGCTAAGGTTCGCCAAAATGTGATTAATGAATGTTTCCGCGTTACCCAACCAGGGGGCGTTTTTATTATTTGTGATTCTATGCAATTGATCGACTATCCTGAGCTAAAACCAATGATAGAAAACTTTCCTAAAGTATTCCATGAACCCTATTATCAGGATTATATTAACGATAATTTAGGAGAACGATTAGAAAAGGCGGGATTCCAAAATATTACTATCGAAAACCATTTTGCTAGTAAATATTGGCTTGCTCATAAACCTAATTAAACTGTAGGGTGGGCAAAGCCCACCTGATTGATTCAATCAATTTTTGATAACCCGATAAAATTGAGAATAATCTGCTATTTTCCCGACTTGCCTCCCATAGGTTACAATTCAACTAAACCTAACCTGAAATTTTATGACAAGTACAGAACAAGCCCCGTTAACGACTGAGACTGAGGAAGAACTGATTGAAGGTGCAATGGCGACGGTCAAACCTTCCGAAGAAATTGAAGCGGTTCTCGCTGGGTTAGCTGAAGACCAAAAGGTGATGGTAGGAACTTCCGAAGCGGGTAAGGTTTGGCAGTTTGAATATGGCAGTGTGGAAGTTTTTGTGCAACTCACCGGAGAAACCGATGAAGACACTCTCACGGTTTGGGCGACCGTGTTGAAATTTCCGGTGAAAAATGAAGCCCAGTTAATGCGAAGATTATTAGAAATGAACTGGTTATCAACTTTAGAATCTCATTTTGCGATTGTCAATGATCAAGTTGTGGTTTTATCGAGTCGAACTTTAGCGGATATTTCTGCTAGTGAAATTTCGCGGACTATTACGATTGTGGCAACGATTGCTGATAATAATGATGACAATTTACAAGCCGAATTCGCAGTCTAAAGTTTGGCGTTTAATTCCCGTATTGAAAGCATCGGGACATCTGCAAATGGCGATTGACCATTGGTTGTTTAAACAACATCAACAGGGGAAACATCCGCCTACTTTGCGATTTTATCTCTGGGAATCTGCAACCATTTCTTTAGGCTATCATCAAAAACATTGGCCGTCACATTGGCAACAGTTAACCTGGCAAAACCAGCCTTTAGAGTTAGTTAAACGTCCCACCGGAGGCAGGGCTGTTTTACATCAAGGGGATTTAACTTATGCGGTAATTACTTCTGAATTGCCAGAAAATCGCCAGGTAGCTTATCAAATATTATGCCAATTTTTAATTGCAGGATGGCGATCGCTCGGCTATGAATTACACTATGGTACGGCGGGACGAGGATACATTCACAATCCTAACTGTTTCGCCACCGCCACTAGCGCTGATTAAATGG
>NZ_LR734863.1:81991-119471 GCF_900010725.2 Planktothrix serta PCC 8927
CAACTATTAGAACTCCCTGGCGTGGCCCGGAAAACCGCTAATGTGGTATTAGCTCATGGCTACGGCTTGAATATGGGGGTAACGGTGGATACCCATGTTAAACGCCTGAGTCAACGGCTAGGACTGACAACCCACACTGACCCCATTCGCATTGAACGGGATTTGATGGCCCTAATTCCGCAAGCGGACTGGGAAAACTGGTCAATTCGCTTAATTTATCTGGGTCGCGCCGTCTGTACAGCCAGGAGTCCAGTGTGTTATAATTGTGAATTGTCTGATTTATGCCCATCTGCTCAAGGGGCAACCGTCCCCAGCGCAGAAAAATGTCTAAGCTAAAGCATAGATAATCATTTAAAAGGAGAACAGCCTTAATATGGCTAAAAAAAGCATGATTGAGCGCGATAAAAAGCGCAAAAAATTAGTCGCAAAATATGCTGAAAAACGCGCTGAACTAAAAGACCAGTTTGAGCAAGCAGGGTCTCAACTGGAAAAAATGGAAATTCACCGCAAAATTCAACAATTACCCCGTAATAGTTCTAAAACCCGGGTCAGAAACCGTTGCTGGTTAACCGGACGCCCCAGAGGCTATTATCGGGATTTTGGATTATCTCGCAACGTCATCCGGGAAATGGCGCACCAAGGGTTATTACCGGGTGTTGTCAAGTCCAGTTGGTAACAGATTGTTGCTATCCCTCATCTGTTGTAGGGGCGATGCGTGCTTTATTGGTGTCAACTTAACTCACGTTAGCCCTGAAATCAATTTCGGGCTGTAGAGACTAAGCATGGCTAGTCTCTACGTCATCTAAAGATGACTCAAAACTTCTCTTTCTTAACCCGTTTTAACGGGTTTGAGCTTTTAGCCCGAACTTTAGTTAGCCCTGAAATCAATTTCGGGCTAAGAGCGATCGGCATCTAAAGATGACTCAAAACTTCTCTTTCTTAACCCGTTTTAACGGGTTTGAGCTTTNGTTTGGTGTGGAAATGCCCACACCGATTTTAACGGCCTTAGCGCCAGCAGAAGCATTAATTCCAACGGTTATCGAGGCTTTGGCGACGGCGGCTTGTGGTTGTTTTGGGGGAGAATGGGTGATACAACCCCTCTCGGATAGGGAATTAGAGACAATTGAACAACAGTATTTAACCCATTGGCAAGTTAGCTAGGGGGTGTTTTCTGTTAAGATCAACAATAACAAACACATCTGAGTTAAAGATTAAAAAAAGATGGATACAAAAGCATTTAGACGTTCATTGCAACAGTCAGAAACCTATCATCGGAAAGGCTTTGGTCATGAAGAAGAAGTGGCAAATGTCATGCAATCTGCCTATCAAAGTTCTTTGATTCAACAAATTCGAGACAATAACTATATTATTAAACGAGGTAATGTTACCATTAAAATGGCTCAATCTTTTGGGTTTTGTTGGGGTGTAGAGCGGGCGGTGGCAATGGCTTATGAAACTCGCCAACATTTCCCGACAGAAACGATTTGGATTACCAATGAAATTATTCATAATCCTTCTGTAAATCAACATTTACAGAATATGAATGTTGAGTTTATTCCGGTTGAAAATGGGAATAAGGATTTTTCTGTTGTTAATTCTGGGGATGTGGTCATTTTACCCGCTTTTGGGGCAAGTGTTCAAGAAATGCAAACCCTGAATGAAAAAGGCTGTAAAATTGTTGATACAACTTGCCCTTGGGTTTCTAAAGTTTGGAATACCGTTGAGAAACATAAAAAAAGAGATTATACCTCTATTATTCATGGCAAATATAACCATGAAGAAACCGTTGCTACCAGTTCTTTTGCCGATAAATATTTAATCGTTTTGAATTATCGAGAAGCAGAATATGTCTCTAATTATATTCTCAATGGGGGCAACCGCGAGGAATTTTTAGCAAAATTTAGTCGGGCGCATTCACAGGGTTTTGATCCGGATCAAGATTTAGAACTAATTGGTATTGCTAACCAAACCACAATGTTAAAAAGTGAAACCGAACAAATCGGAAAACTTTTAGAGCATACGATGATGAAAAAATATGGGCCGGATCAATTAAATCAGCATTTCCAAAGTTTTAATACCATCTGTGATGCTACCCAAGAACGCCAAGATGCGATGATTAATATATTAGATGAACCCTTGGATTTAATGGTAGTCATCGGCGGGTTTAATTCTTCTAATACTACGCATTTACAGGAAATGTCTGTAGAAAAAGGGATTCTGTCTTATCATATTGATTGCGCTGAACGGATTTTTATTGATAACCGCATTGAACATAAACCGTTAGGAAAGTCTTTAGAAATTCACGAAAACTGGCTTCCTGATGGTGAAATTGTTGTAGGAATTACTTCCGGTGCTTCAACTCCTGATAAAGTCGTTGAAGAAGTGATTGAAAAGATTTTTGCCCAAAACCTTTCCACTGTTCAGGGTTAAAGATTAACCCTAGTAGTTCTTGCGTAAATTTCTCGTTTTTCTAGTTGCTAGGTTCTACCTAGCAATACCCAAGTGTAGGCTCTGTTTACTATTAAATGGAGGCAGAGCCCTCAATAATTGTATTTCCTGGTAGAATGATTCTACCAGGAAATGCTATTTATGGAGATACACTAAGAATAGTATAATTTTATATGAAATCCTTTAATGTTTGCTACAAATACTTGATCGGGTGGGTAATAACTTTTTTCTATTCCCTCCTATTCCCTATTCCCTCCTATTCCCTATTCCCTCCTATTCCCTGTTCCCTCCTATTCCCTATTCCCTATTCCCTATTCCCTGTTCCCTGTTCCCTGTTCCCTGTTCCCTGTTCCCTTGCCATCTGTAGCACTAATTTAAGGATTTCATATTACAATGATTCTGATTTAAAATATTATGTCTGAATTTCCTATTTCTATTGATTTATCAGTGGGTTCGAGTGCATCAATTGTTGAGGATTTAAGATCTTTTTTGTCTCAATTGGATGAGGAGCAAGTTAGGAAAGCGATCGCTGAAATTCTGATTCTATTTCAGCAAAAACCGGGATTAGGTGCGGTGGTTTATCAGAAATTAGCGACTTATTATTATCAACAAAATCAAGTGGATTTAGCCATTGATTTGTATCAGTATTCTATTCAATTAAATTCTGAATTTGAACTGGCTTATTATGAATTAGGAAATATTTTTGCTCAACTTAAATACTGGGATAAAGCGATAAATACTTATGAAAAAATCTTAGAATTTAAACCGAATGCTGGTTATATTTATGAAAGAATTGCAGAGGTTTATTATCAACAAGAAAACTGGGATCTAGCTCGATATTATTATAACAATGCTGTTAAATTTAAACCCAATCTCTGGTTGTCATTTTACAAACTGGGTGAAATTTATGGTCGTCAGCACGATTGGTTAGAAGCGATCGCCACTTACCAAGCTTCAATTTACCATAAATCGGACTTTCCTTGGTCATATTTCCGCTTAGGGGAATGTTTCGCCGCTTTGGAAAATTGGCAAGAATCTGCCCGAAGTTATGAAAAAGCGATTGAATTATTACCGGATTTTTATTGGGTTTATCAAGCATTAGGTCAAGTTTATTTAAAATTAGAAGCCTGGGAGAAAGCTGTTAAGCTTTATCAGCGTGCGAGTCAATTAGAATCGGATTATTATTGTTGTTATAAAGATTTGGGTTATGCTTACCTGAGATTAGGAGAATGGGAACAAGCGTTAGATAATTATAATAAAGCCGTTGAACTAAAGATAGAACTTTCTTTTCAAGATCAACAATGGATAGACATTTTAACTCAACTCCAAGAGCATCCGATTGAATTTGTTAATAATATCAATAATCCCAAAACTATTAAAGTATTTCTTCCCTTTCCAATTAGTTCAGCATTATTTAGTCCTGATAGTTATTTCGTGATCGAACAACTACAACAAAATCATATTGAATTTACCCGTAACCCAGAACAGGCTGATTTAATTATTGCTGAAAAATTGCAGGTTTTAGAATTTTTTAGCTATCAATATAAACATCATAAAAAATATCTTTTATATACGGAAGAACCTCGTTTTGATATCAATTTTTCTAAAGTTATATCTTTAAATAAAATCAATATTTATATTATGAATATCTATACTCAGGATGTTTTTATTAATAACTATTGTTATTGTATTTGGCATCACAGAATTGAAGCAGTTAATCAATCTTTACCTCAGCTAAAAGCAATTCATTTTAATCGAAAAAAACAGAAAAAGATTGTGACATTAATTACTAAAAAAATGAATTCTAGTTTATTAAGAGACGGAGAGAATATTGATTTGAATGCGTTACGCTGTGAAATCGCCTTAACAGGGTATTATTTAGGAAAAGTTGACATTTATGGTCAAGGTTGGGGGGAAAGAGTATCTTTAGAAGATTCCAGAGAGGGAGATTGGACAATGAGAAAATTTGAAATTTTGCAGGATTATCATTTTAATTTGTGTTTGGAGAATACTATTGCTCCTTATTATTGTACGGAGAAAATTTGGGATGCGATTATTGCTGGATGTTTACCGATTTATTATGGGGGTAAACATTCAACCATTTATGAAGACTTCCCTCCGAATAGCTTTATTGATTATTGTCAGTTTGACAGTCCAGTCGAGTTATTTAACTATATTGATCTGATGGAATTCTCGGAATATGAACAACGGATGAATTTATGTATTGATACGTTTAATAAAATGAGTAAAATCATGAAAGATAATCAATATTTTGTCGGAAAACGTACAGAACAGTTAATTAAAAAAATCAGTACGATTTTTGACTAAAATTTTATAGAATTATATAAAAATAGCTGAAGGAGTTTATTCATGGATAATCATTCTGAATCTCTCGTTGAAACTTATATATAGCAGTCCTAAATAGGTTGTAATATTTTATCGTAGGGGTGGCGTCCCTCCCAACCCAGGCATAAAGAGGGTTGGGAGACCCAACCCCTACAGAACTTTTTCATAAATCATTTAGGATTGCTATATTCCGAAACGGGCGGATAATTTAGCCCAAAAAATTAGAAGTATTGTCTTTGAAAACCGGGCTATAACTAAAACAATGCCAAAGCAGTTAAGGTGACTAAGCAACTAAATTGAATTCCTAAGCTGAATAGCCGAAAGGTGGGATTTAAACCCGCAATGTGAATCAATGAATGTAGCAGACGAAATCCGATATACACAACAATTAGCACATCTACCGTTGTTCCAGAAATACCGCGAACAGTTAGAAGAAAAACCACTCCCAGATACAAAGGATTGATTTCAGTTCTCTATAGTGCTATCAATGGGTGAATTTCTTCATTTAGACAGACCTAAACCTGAGCATAACTTCAATCTTTTGACAGAAACCTAATATCAGTTTTCCCCGTTAAGCTAAGGGAATGATTGTTAAAAATAATGGAGGCTAAGACCGCCATGAAACCGATTAAAAATTTATCAAAAAATGGTTTTGAACTTTTATTAGGAGCCTCAACTTTACTGCTTACTTATCCTTTGGCAGTTGGGGCTGTTCCTGTACCCATTAGGACAAGTGTTTGTTCAGAATATACAGGAGATAATAACGCTACAGAATGTGTACAAGGGTTTAATCAGGGTTATCAACAAGGATTACAACAAATTCAAAATTCTAACCCCAATAATCCTAACACTAATCCTTCTAATCCTATCCCCAACCCTAGTGGAGTAAACGTCAGTATTCCCGGTACAAGTTCTGAATATAGAACGGGCTATACCTCTGGTTATAGAGTGGGTATTCAGGAGGGTTATCAAAACAACTTATCTCCCACTCAAAACAGCTTTTAAACCCTAGGAATACCTTTTGAAATCAGGCGATGAGATTGATCACCTCTTGAACTAAACTCATGGTCTTAAAACCCTAGTTTCTTCGTGAAGCCAGGGTTTTGTTCCATTAATAAAAGATTCCTGGTGAGATGATCCCATCACTTTTGGACAGGTCAATCTCTACAGACTTTATTAGTCCATCCATACCAGCTATTCTGTCTTCAGGGCGAACGATGGGACTCGAACCCACGAATGGAGGTACCACAAACCTCTGCCTTAACCACTTGGCTACGCTCGCCGTACATTTTATTAATTTAGCACAGGATCAGAAAAATGACTAGAGGTTTTGAAAAAAAAATTTGATTTGCTGATCCTAAGCTATGTGAAGGCGATATCAACAGGTTTCCGGGTCAGATAAAACTTCCAATAGGGCATAACGAGCGATCGCTAAACAAGTTCTAGCTTGCTCAATTTCGGATAACTCAGACCAACTCATCGATTCCCCTGTCGCCCCACTCAATTCTACCCCATCGGGTTCTGCTCCTCGCATCGCATAAGCAAAAGGACGAGCTAAGACCTGTAAATCTTCCTCTGACCATTGAGGTAATAGTTCTTGAACACAGTGGACTAATTGATCTCCCAGCGACAAACTCCGCAACGAGACTTGTTTTGTTATCCGAGTTGCCACTTGTGCCAAATGATTTAACAACTCATCAGGTATTTGTTCTGCAAAGCGTTGTAATAAGGAAGTTTGCAAAGGGGTTGCTGACCAAAGCTGATCCATTTGACTCATAAATTGTTGAGATCGTTCTATGAGTTCAGTTTCGGTAAACGCCTCTACAACAGAATTGGTCGCTTCTGCTTGTAAAAAATAAGCTTCAGCCTCTGGTGTATAGGGATTCCAAGGATATAGCGGATCATTCGGAAACAAGATCTTGAGTAAATCCCATTCCGCTTGAATTTCGAGGTTTTGAGTATCGTCATTCATAATAAGAGCCTTGAGAGGAGGTTGACAGGTTAGGTTATAGGAATATCAAAATTTGTACTAAAAATACTGTTTATGAAAATATCCGTTAGGTTAGCCTCAGTTTGACAATAGAGAAAGAGCAAGTCGGAGTTGAATCCTAGGGATAGAAGTCCTACCGCGATCGCCGATTCATCTTAAACGGCTTCTCCCTCATTAATTGAGACTGAATGCTACACCTGCCTCCCCTAGCTACAGTGGCACTGAGAAAGATTCCGTAAGCCATCAAGAATCCCTAAAACAGCACAACCCAACGTTTGTCCCTAACGAATACAGATAACATCCTTATCAAAAATGGGAGCAAGAAGACCCGCACCTTTATGGAACGTTGGTGTCGGGATGAATTGCGGGACATAAAAAAAACAATATATTCCGCTTAACTCGGACGCTCTTGCTCTTGAATATAAGACTTCAGTTTTTCAATCGTTACCTCTATCAAAGTTAGTATATTATTTTAGTATAAAGTCGATCACGGTTAGTTTCATGTTCACCGCTTTAAAAGTTCGGTTATATCCTACAGAACAGCAGCGCACCCAACTCGCTAAAGAGTTTGGTTGCGCTCGTTTTGTTTATAATCACTTTTTAGCAGAGTGGAACAACACCTACCAAGAAACGGGTAAAGGATTGAGTTACGCTAAGTGTGCCAATCAATTACCTAGACTTAAACAGGAGAAACCTTGGTTAACCGAAGTCGGTAGTCAAGTTCTCCAGCATTCTCTAAAGAACCTGGAAGCAGCGTTTAAAAACTTCTTCAAAGGAATTGGACGAGCCCCAAGATTCAAATCAAAACATCGTCAACAATCAGTTACTTATCCTCAAGGATTTAAGTTAAATCAATCAACAATCAAATTTCCCAAGCTAGGTGAAATTAAAGCTAAATTTCATCGACCCATCAAAGGAAATGTGAAAGCAATTACTGTTTCTATGACCCCTAGTAGGCAGTATTTTGCGTCCCTAAGAATTGAGGTAGACAGAGAATATCCAGAAGCCTTAACCCAAGGAAAGGTAATTGGGATTGATTTAGGGTTAGACTCACTGATTGTAACTTCCG
This sequence comes from Planktothrix serta PCC 8927, assembly GCF_900010725.2. Classification (NCBI taxonomy): domain Bacteria; kingdom Bacillati; phylum Cyanobacteriota; class Cyanophyceae; order Oscillatoriales; family Microcoleaceae; genus Planktothrix; species Planktothrix serta. The sequence continues at coordinate 89,845 of NZ_LR734863.1, forward strand.
ATGGAGAAAAAATTAAACCCCCCAAATTCTATCGAAAATATGAGCGGAAGCTTGCTAAATATCAAAAGCGTTTGTCTCGGAAACAAAAAGGTAGCCAAAATCGGATAAAAGCCCGAATTAAAGTTGCTAAAGTTCACAATAAAATTGCGAATTGCCGATCAGATTCTCATCATAAACTTTCCCGCAAGTTAGTAGACAAAAACCAAGTCATTGTGTTTGAGAATCTAAATATTAAGGGCATGAGTAAAAATCATTGCTTGGCTAAATCGGTGAATGATGCCGCTTGGGGAATGTTACAAACATTAACTGAGTATAAAGCAAAAGAACAAGGTAAGGTTGTTGTGTTTGTAGGGACATCTGGTTTCCTAGTTCTAAAACTTGTAATCATTGTGGGTATAAAATCAAGTCTATGCCCTTACAAGTCAGAACTTGGGAATGTCCAAAATGCGGAATGCTGCATGATCGGGATATCAATGCAGCGAAAAATTTGCGGGACTATTTTTTAGCGTCAGGGAGTGGCGTTTTAGCCTCTGGAGATGAAGTAAGACCAATCCTAAACCCTGTTTTAGGGGAGGCTTTTGTCAATGAAGGAGGAAGCCCACGCCACTGATTGAAACGTTGGCAGTGGTACTTCACTGATACTGTCTTAACAGCCAACCGTCAACTATCAACGCCAGATATTAGAATAGTTAGAACCGCTCAATTGTCGTTTTACAGGACTTATTCATGTCAGTATTGGCAGCGATCGCAGTTCTTGCAGTGTTAATTGTCGTTCATGAACTGGGACATTTTTTAGCCGCGCGTCTCCAAAATATTCATGTTAATCGCTTTTCCATTGGCTTCGGCCCGATATTGTGGAAATATCAAGGCTCAGAAACGGAGTATGCTGTTCGAGGTCTGCCATTAGGAGGATATGTAGGATTTCCCGATGAAGATCCTGATAGCACTATTCCTAAAGATGACCCGAATTTACTCAGTAATCGTCCCGTTTTAGATCGAGCAATTGTGATTAGTGCGGGAGTGATTGCCAATTTAATTTTTGCCTACTTTCTTTTAGTGGCTCAAATTGGGATTGTTGGGGTTCCTAGTTTTAATTATGAACCTGGGGTGAAAGTAGCAGAAGTAACTCAAAATGTGAGTTCTGCTGCTAACCGAGCCGGAATGGAATCGAAAGATATTATTTTGGCAGTGGATGGTAAGGAATTAGGGGCTTCTGAAACTGCAATTAAAACCTTAATTGAAGTGATTAAAACTAATCCGAATCAACCCTTATCCATGCAGCTTAAACGACAGGATCAAATTGTATCCGTTAAGGTAGTTCCTGAACTCGGAAATGATGGTAAAGGTCGGATTGGAGTACAATTAACTGCGAATGGAACCATTATCCGTAATCGAGCCGCCAACCCAATTCAGGCATTTACCGAAGGAGCAACGGAATTTCAACGGATTATTAACTTAACCTTCGCCGGTTTTGGGCAACTGATTAGTCGATTTAGTGAAACTGCCGAACAGTTATCGGGGCCGATTGGAATTGTCGCAATTGGCGCGGATATTGCCCGTTCTGATGCTAGAAATTTGTTTCAATTTGCGGCGTTAATTAGTATTAACTTAGCCTTCATTAATATTCTGCCCCTTCCGGCTTTAGATGGCGGTCAATTAGCCTTTTTATTAATTGAAGCTATTCGGGGTAAACCCTTACCGGATAAAGTTCAAGAAAGTGTGATGCAAACCGGGTTAATGCTGTTGTTAGGTTTAGGGGTTTTCTTGATTATTCGAGATACCGTTAATTTAACGGATTTAAGTTGGGTGCGATCGCTCTTTCAACAGTAAATAATTAACATGATCACTCAGAAAAATCGGGGTACAAAACAACGAGCTTTAGAGATTTTATTGCGACTCAAACGCCTGTATCCTGATGCAACTTGCAGTTTGAATTATGAAACTCCGGTGCAATTATTAGTGGCAACAATTTTATCGGCCCAATGTACCGATGAACGAGTTAATCAAGTCACTCCCGCCCTATTTGCTCGCTTTCCTGATGCGGAAAGTTTAAGGAAAGCCGAGATTACAGAACTAGAAACCTTAGTGCGGTCAACGGGGTTCTATCGCAACAAAGCTCGCCATATTAAAGCCTCCTGTGAACTGCTGGCGGAAAAATATGGAGGACAACCGCCAAAGTTGATGGAGCAACTATTAGAACTCCCTGGCGTGGCCCGGAAAACCGCTAATGTGGTATTAGCTCATGGCTACGGCTTGAATATGGGGGTAACGGTGGATACCCATGTTAAACGCCTGAGTCAACGGCTAGGACTGACAACCCACACTGACCCCATTCGCATTGAACGGGATTTGATGGCCCTAATTCCGCAAGCGGACTGGGAAAACTGGTCAATTCGCTTAATTTATCTGGGTCGCGCCGTCTGTACAGCCAGGAGTCCAGTGTGTTATAATTGTGAATTGTCTGATTTATGCCCATCTGCTCAAGGGGCAACCGTCCCCAGCGCAGAAAAATGTCTAAGCTAAAGCATAGATAATCATTTAAAAGGAGAACAGCCTTAATATGGCTAAAAAAAGCATGATTGAGCGCGATAAAAAGCGCAAAAAATTAGTCGCAAAATATGCTGAAAAACGCGCTGAACTAAAAGACCAGTTTGAGCAAGCAGGGTCTCAACTGGAAAAAATGGAAATTCACCGCAAAATTCAACAATTACCCCGTAATAGTTCTAAAACCCGGGTCAGAAACCGTTGCTGGTTAACCGGACGCCCCAGAGGCTATTATCGGGATTTTGGATTATCTCGCAACGTCATCCGGGAAATGGCGCACCAAGGGTTATTACCGGGTGTTGTCAAGTCCAGTTGGTAACAGATTGTTGCTATCCCTCATCTGTTGTAGGGGCGATGCGTGCTTTATTGGTGTCAACTTAACTCACGTTAGCCCTGAAATCAATTTCGGGCTGTAGAGACTAAGCATGGCTAGTCTCTACGTCATCTAAAGATGACTCAAAACTTCTCTTTCTTAACCCGTTTTAACGGGTTTGAGCTTTTAGCCCGAACTTTAGTTCAGGGCTTTTGGGGTTAAGTTGACACGGATGTGCGTGCATTATCCCTACAAGGGTTTGTGGGTAAATTTTTCTCGTCCACAACAGCGTTCAATTCCTAAGCTATCTAATAATAAATCGCTGACCGCATTGGCGATCGCAAATCCCCCAAAAAAGCTTTTAGAAAAATCAAAAGATTCCATTTCTGTGACAATGGCAATTACTAACGAGCCGACATCATTTTCTCCTTCCAAGCGCTGACGAATATAAATTTGGGCGGCGCGTTGAGCAATGGTTTCATTCACTGCTTCTGGGATAAATTGTTCATCTAACCAGGTGTGCAGGGTTTGTTTTAACCATTCTCCTTCCTGTTCTAGATTCTGACTTGGGGGTAAAGTAATTGCTGCGATCGGTTCATTCATAAGCGGTTGGTTGTTGAGGTGTTGGCTGTTGACGGTTGACGGTAAAACCGAATTATTCTAATCTTGAACTAGGGTAATAACGGGAGAGTCTTTTCCGGCGTATTCTTCTGATATTTTAGCTTTCACTAATTCGGCAAATAATCGATTAATTGAAGACTCAATAGAATTAGCTTCTCGTTTAAAACAAACTTGAAAACTTTTGGCTTTATCATAAGTTTTCGTTGCTTTTTTATAAGTTTTTTGGGTCTTGGCTTCCACAAACACAGAAGGATTAGGGCGTTTATACCAATATAATTGATAAGAATAGGTGGAATCATTTCCTTTGAATTTAAGAATATCTTCCCCATGTCCGGGAATACTGAGATAATAGAATTCTCCTCTTTGATACACTTGGAGATATCCCCAGGTTTTCTCAGTTTTGTTGAGCAGTTTAGTTAAGGTACTTTCCAAGATGAAGGATGAGTTAAGGTTTAGCATAGATGAGACAATAACCGTTAATATCTTAATTAAAATCATAGCAAAGTTTGTCACCTATGCAATATGATGTTAGCGCGATTATCCAAGGGTACGCACAAGGCTACTTTTTGATGGCAAATCATGGAGAAGATAGCTTAGGATGGTATTCTAGTCGAGAACGGGCACTGATTCCCCTTGATGAACGATTTCGTTATCCAAGTTCTTTGCAACGGGTTTTGAATCAAAATCGGTTTACGGTTGAGATTAATCGAGATTTTAAGGCTGTTGTCGAAGGTTGTGCAAATCGGGAAGAAACCTGGATATCTTCGGAATTAAAAGGGATTTATCACGCCTTAAATCAAGCGGGATTTGCCTATAGTTTTGAAACTTGGAAGGGGGATGAATTAGCGGGAGGAATCTTAGGAATTGTAATTGGTGGGGCTTTTATTGGGGAATCAATGTTTTTTAGAATTCCTGATGGTTCAAAAGTGGCAATGGTAAAATTAGTAGAGCGATTAATTGAAAAAAAATTTATTTTATTTGATGCTCAAATGGATAATCCCCATTTAGAACGATTTGGCTCTTATATTATTAGTAATCGAGACTACAAAAAACTATTAAAAACAGCAATTATTCAACCCTGTTCTCTGATTAATAGCAGGGAATAGGGAATAGTAAGCAGTGAAATAGTTTCAGGATGATGTCAATTTTACCAAGTGGGATCACTATAAAGATTAATCGTCATTTCTGCTTTTCCTGGGGGTATTGCAGAAATGCAAGCACAGATAAAATTATCTTCATCTATCTCCACTTCACAAGCATGGCAAGACCCCATTAAACACCCCGTAGGAATGATTACACCTGCTCGTTTTGCCACGTCTAATAAAGCTTCTCCCGGCTGGGCTTCAACAGTAACTTTATCAGGTAAAAAATGGATTTTCATAATAACGGTTGACGGTTGAGGGTTGACGGTTGACTGCTATAAAATCGATTTTAAATCTAAATGAGCTTCTACAGTATCTGCTAATACATCTAATAAGATTTCTCGTTGTTCTCGATAGTTAGCAATACCAGTGGGTAAAGGATTTAAGCCTCTGGGTTTTCGCAGATGATTCAACCAAGTTCGTCTCCAAGGACTATTATCAAAAACACCATGTAAATAATGCCCCCAAATCGATTTTTGATGATTGACAAATCCCAAACTTGAATCATCAAATAAGGGAGAAACATCCTTAGCATCTAAAAGTTGCGTCCGTCCTTGGTGAATTTCATATCCTTCAACGGGTAAACCTTCCTGGGGATGATGGGAAGTTACTAACCGTTGGCGGGAGGTTTTTTGGCGAGAAATTACGGTTTTAATCGGTAATAATCCTAACCCTTCATAATCTCCCTGCTCTCCCTCTAAACCATAGGGGTCAGACACCATTTTCCCTAACATTTGATACCCGCCACAAATTCCCATAACTTGACCCCCCGCCGCCACATAATTTTGAATTTGATTCGCCATTCCCGATTGTTTTAAGACTTGCAAATCGGATATAGTTGTTTTAGATCCCGGAAGAATCACCGCATCGGGATGTCCTAAAGATTCAGACGGATTAACATACTTAATTGTTACCGTTGCTTCTGCATCCAGAGGATCAAAATCGGTAAAATTAGCAATACGAGGAAAACGGATAACTGCAATAGTTAATTCCGTTTGGGGGAAACTAGAAGGACGATCTAATAAACTTAAAGAATCTTCTGCGGGAAAGGGGTGATCAATCCAAGGAATAACGGCAACAACCGGAATTCCAGTATACTCCTCTAACCATTTTATCCCAGAATCTAATAGCGATCGCTGTCCCCTAAACTTATTAATCACAATACCCCGAATTAATGCTCTTTCATCAGGGTCTAACAATTGCAATGTTCCAACAACATGAGCAAAAGCACCGCCGCGATCAATATCAACCACTAATAAGGTTTTCGCATTCAAATATTTAGCCACCCGCATATTCGTTAAATCTCGATGTTTGAGATTAATTTCGGCGGGACTACCTGCTCCTTCACAGACTAAAATATCAAATTCTTGGGTTAAATATTCCAAACATTCAGTGATAGTTTCCCAACCGACATCAAAATATTGTTCATAATAATCACTGGCTTTGACAACTCCCACAGGTCTGCCTTTTAAGATTACCTGAGAGGTCATATTCCCTTGGGGTTTTAATAGAATAGGATTCATAGAAACAGAAGGGGTAATTCCTGCCGCCCAAGCCTGCACTGCTTGAGCATAACCCATTTCTGCCCCAGAGGGAGAAACATAGGAATTCAGAGCCATATTTTGCCCTTTAAAAGGAGCAACTCGCACCCCCCGACGATGCAAAATTCGACAAATAGCCGTGACCAGCATCGATTTTCCGGCGTGGGAGGTTGTTCCCACAATCATAATTGCTTTCATAATAAAAAAATGGGAAGTTTGGAAACCGCGTCTTTTCAGAGCGGGGTGTTGACAATATAACTTTAGGGGGAGAACAATATCTTAATCGTTGATGGTGAAATCTTTTTCCCCCTGTTGCCTGTTGCCTGTTGCCTGTTCCCTGCTATAGTTGAGAATTTCCAACGATTTTGTTATGACTGCTCAACTGCGTATTTATGTCCCGCCCCATCCTCTGATTAAACAATGGTTAGGGGTTGCTCGTGATCAAAGAACTCCTTCAGTTTTATTTCGCACAGCGATGACGGAGTTAGGGCGCTGGTTAACTTATGAAGCCGCCAGAGACTGGCTACCGACTCTGGAGACAACCGTACAAACCCCCTTAACAGAATGTGCCGCAACGTTTGTTGATTCGGAAGTTCCCCTAGTGGTAATTCCAATTTTACGCGCGGGTTTAGCTTTAATGGAGGGAATTCAAAGCGTGGTGCCTGTGTCCTCGGTGTATCATCTGGGGATGGTACGCAATGAAGAAACATTAGCCGTTAGTTGCTATTTGAATCAGTTACCCACCCAATTTGATCCGCAAACTAGGGTGATTATCAGTGAACCGATGTTAGCAACAGGGGGAACAATGATGGCAGTGATGGAAGAACTCACCCAACGCCATCTTGACCCTGCTTTGATTCGGATTATTTCGGTTGTGGCTGCACCCCCGGCGTTACAAAAATTAAGTCAAGCCTATCCCAGTTTGCAAGTATATACCGCTATTATTGATCCTGAAGTCAATGAACATGGCTTTATTGTACCGGGGTTGGGAGATGCAGGCGATCGCACCTTTGGGACTTTCGACCGTCTCCCCACCGAATCGAAGTAAAATCAAGCTATTGTGACAAACTGGTTAAATTATGGGTAATCGAGATGGCTTTGGCAGTGGCTTTTTCCTCGGTGCAACGCTAGGAGGTCTGGTTGGGGGGATATTGGGGGTGGTACTCGCCTCCCGAATTCCGAATTCCGAAAGCGGTGAACCCTTACCAGAGATACCGGGAAAACCGGGGAAGTCCGCTAAATTGACGGGGGAAAATATCGAAACCGCCCGTTTGAGTTTGGAGGATAAAATTGCTCAACTCAATCAAGCCATTGATGATGTTCGTCAACAGTTAGGGAGTGTGAATGGGAATAGTAGCTCGGAAACTTACGATTAATCGCTGCTGGCTTCCCGTTTAACTCCATCCCCGTTTCTCAAATGTGATACACTGGGGTTCATAACTTTATTTCAAATTAAGTCAAACATCAAGAAAATTTTATGGCACTTCCTTTAGGTTTACTCGCTAATACCCTGGCACAGTTCCTGAACATTTATATGTTGATCCTATTTATTAGGATTTTATTAAGCTGGTTTCCCACAATTAACTGGTTTGATCCCCCCTTCTCAATTTTAAGCCAGTTAACTGATCCCTATCTCAACCTATTCCGTTCTTTTATTCCGCCTTTGGGAGGAATAGATTTTTCAGCAATTATTGCTATTTTTGCTTTGCAATTTGGTTCTCAACTTTTGATTGCTTTATTGGGAAGTATGCAGCAAATGGCGTTTTAATTTCAACTCCAAAAGTAGTAAGCCCTTCAGGGCTTATTTCTTCCCAATTAAGTTAGGAGTCCTGAAGGACTCACTACGACTCAAACGTAGTAAGCCCTTCAGGGCTTATTTCTTCCCAATTAAGTTAGGAGTCCTGAAGGACTCACTACGACTCAAACGTAGTAAGCCCTTCAGGGCTCATTTCTTCCCAATTAAGTTAGGAGTCCTGAAGGACTCACTACGACTCAAACGTAGTAAGCCCTTCAGGGCTTATTTCTTCCCAATTAAGTTAGGAGTTAGGAGTCCTGAAGGACTCACTACATAGTTCTGGCTTCTCACCAAAACAGGCAACCTTACCTTTAACCACTGGCATGAATCCCCCTTTCTTTTAATTTCTGCATGAAAAATTCTTCTAAGGTTAATCGAGATAAATTTAAACTCAATAGTTGAGCATTCATTTCTTTTAATACCCCGAAAAACGCTTCGGGCTCACCCTTTAGATGTCCTTCCCAATAATCTTGATCGACTTCTAAATCTGCTATCCAATTTTGCAGTATGTTCACATCCCCCCCTTTTCCTTTAACAGCGTAGGTTTGAGTTGTTCCTAATAAATCATCCAACGAGCCCATGCTAATTAATTCTCCCTCTGCTAATATGGCAATGCGATCGCAAACTTTTTCCACATCCGATAAAACATGACTATTGAAAAAAATGGTTTTATTCTGTGCTTTTAACGATAATATAATTTCTCGAATTTGATAGCGTCCCATCGGATCAAGTCCTGACATGGGCTCATCTAAAAACACCACTTCAGGATCATTAATTAACGCTTGCGCCATTCCCACCCGTTGTAACATTCCCTTAGAATATTGACGCATTTGCTTTTTAATCGCGGCGGTTTTTGCTAATCCCACTAAATCTAATAATTGAGGAATGCGTTGACGCTGAATAGATTTGGGAATTTGAAATAGTCCAGCCGCAAATTCTAAAAATTCCCATCCCGTGAGATGATCATAAAAATAGGGATTTTCCGGTAAATATCCCACTCGCTGTTTAACCAGGCGATCGCCAATGGGTTTTCCTAATAATAACCCTGATCCTGAAGTCGGACGCACAATTCCTAATAACGTTTTTAATAACGTGGTTTTCCCCGCTCCATTTTGTCCTAATAAACCAAAGGTTTCCCCAGCCTGAATGGTTAAGGTACAATTTTTTAAGGATTCAATCTTTTGATTCATCCAAAAACCCGTGCGATAAAATTTCCCCAAATTCTGCGTTTCCACTACAGGTTTTAAGGGAAAAATTAAACCGGAATCTTTGACCTCGATAGCAGAATCCATAAGCGTCACGGATGAATAGAAATGTTTAGGCGGTAATATTCTATTTTAATACAACAATTCATGGCAATATTCAACCCCGCCTTCAGGGCTGTTTGAGCAGCTTGTTGATCAAAAATCCCAGTTTGCGCCCAAACAGTTTTAGTTTGAACTGCGATCGCTTCTTCTACAATTTCCCCTAAAAATTCAGAACGGCGAAACACATTTACAATATCAATGGGTTCAGGAACTTCCCTTAAATTCGGATAACAAATTTGACCGTCAATTTCCGTAAACGCCGGATTAACGGGATAAACTCGATAACCTACTCTTCGCAAAAATTGCCCCACTTGATAACTCGCCCGATCCGGTTTATTGGAATATCCCACAAGAGCAATTACTCTCCCTTGGGTCAAAACCTCCCGCATCGCTGTATCGTCTTGGTTAAGATCAATAGACATATTTGAGCTAGATCAGGGGTAACTGTATTGTACCTGATGGTCTAATTGCTGCAATTTAGTTAAGTTTTTCTAATTTATTCTGTAGAATAGTTTTATTATTTAAAATATTGTCAGGAAATCTATATATTTGACTGAGAATTAGTTTCAATTAGTTGACGAGATTATAGGGGTTCTGGTACAATTTAGGAAATACCTCTCAAGGGCTTATTGTGTCTACTTGTCAAAATAGCGTCTACAACCCTGATGCTGTCGTAAAATATCTGGGTTTTATGACAAAAATTCGGCTGCATGATACCCAATTTTTGGGGAAAATAGCCGAAGCTTGAAAGGGGTATCTTGACAAAACACACAATTTGTGCATTAAGGTCAAAGGCGATCGCTATCTCCAAGAAACCCGGTTTCTCCTCCTATGAGTTAGTTGCCAATTTCCTCAAAACTAGAGTATCTTGACGGAGGCAAAGTTTACAGTTCTGTGATCTTGAACCCCTTCTTCAACCGTGACTCCTCTGCCGACCCAACCGCGAATTCCCGTTTCACAGGTTGGTCATTACAGGATCGTGATCCCGACTATATCCGATCCTTAATGCCGTTTTTGGGTTGGTTCTATGACCATTATTTTCAGGTCGAAACCACCGGATGGGAAAATCTCCCACCTCAAAACAAGATGTTATTAGTCGGTTCCCATAATGGGGGGTTAGCTGCACCCGATATGTTTATGGGGTTGTACGCTTGGTGTCGTCGCTTCGGAACACAACGGTTACTCTATGGACTCATGCACCCGAAAGTCTGGCAGGTCGCTCCAGAAGTCGCAGCTTCGGCGGTGCGTTGTGGAGCGCTTATCGCCCATCCGCGAATGGGAATGGCAGCTTTACGGGAAGACGCGCCCGTTTTGGTCTATCCCGGTGGCGGTGAGGATGTGTTTCGACCCCATGCGTTACGCAACCAAATACATTTAGCAGGTCGCAAAGGGTTTATTAAGTTAGCACTGCGGGAGAAAGCCCCGATTGTTCCGGTAATTTCATCAGGAGCCCACGATACGTTAATTGTGCTGGCGGATATTTACGACTGGGTAAAACAACTGCATAACTTGGGAATGCCTTGGTTATTAGATCTTGACCCAGAGGTATTTCCGATTTATTTGGGGTTGCCTTGGGGGTTAGGAATTGGGCCGTTACCAAATTTTCCCCTTCCGGCTAAAATTAAGATTCATATTTGTCCGGCTATTGAGTTTGAACGCGATGGACGAGAAGCCGCTAATGATCGAGAGTATGTGGATGTTTGTTATCAACGGGTGAAAACAGCCATGCAACAGGAACTTGATGATTTAGTTATGTAGGGAAAGTCGTTCAAACGGGGAGAGGGGGATGGAGAAAACTCCCGACCCACACAAACCCACGCTCCCCAAAAATAACGATCTTGTAAAGGATTTTGACTTGAGCAGTTAGAAACCCGGTTTCTTTGAGAAACCGGGTTTCTGGTTACACAGGTTAGTTGAGAGTGTTGATAAATTGTTGGGCTTGATCAATATCCAATTGTAAAATATCGGCAATTTCCTCAACAGAAAAACCTTTTCCTAATAAGCGAGGAATCGTTTGCAATTTACCCGCAATAATTCCTTCATTAATTCCTTCAGTTTTCCCTTCCTCAATCAACTCTTGAGCAAACCGAGTTTTTCTTAAATCATCAACACCAAACATAGCTTCTAACTCCTGACGACTCATTTGAGGTAACTTTGCTAAAACAATCGTTTCTAATAAGTTTAACAATTGTAGCCGAGAAGGTTCATCGGGAAATTGTTGTTTGACTTGTGCAATTAACCGAGTCACTCTCTCTAAGAGTTCTTTCTTCTTGGCGACAATTAATTGAATAATTTGTATCCCTAAAGGTGTCGTTTCACTGACTTCTATTTCATTCAAATAGATGCACTTGACCAAAGGAGAATCTAAAAACGGTTGAACTGATTCTCGCTGTCTAGCTGTGGGTTCAATACTACGACTCCTGAAAATAATCATAGCACGCCATCTTAAAGCCGGATCATTATCTCTAAGATAGGTAAAAATCTCGGAAAATAAACGCAGATAAATTTTCGGGTCTTTTTGAAACTGTATTTCGGTAAAATAAATCGGGTTTTCCAGGTTTTCGGGTAAAAACACCCCATCAATTCTAAAGGCAGTCTGTTTTAATTCGACTGAATCAAAACGATAATCGTTCACTAATTCTGGTGATTCTCCCCACAACTCAAAGAAGGTTTGGGGTAAGTCTTTGAAAATGCGATAAAAAATATGATCGGTTTTCATAATTAATCACTCCCAGAAACCCGGTTTCTTATTTAAGTGCTAATAATTTAGCTTGTACCGATTCTAAAATAGAATCTCTAATAAAAGCACTTGCTTTAATAATGTAGGGATGGGGGTGTGGGGAAGAGGAGAGACGAGGACAAGCTGTTAACCGTTAACCCACAGCCCCTTTAATATTTTTTCACTAACAAATGTTGCTGATTCTGCCTCTAGTCTTAAATTTTTATTAAGTTTTACCCTAAACCCGTTCCAGACCGCCTAAGAATAGATCAAGGAAAAAATATTTTTTTGACGAATTAATCTAGTAATGGGGGAATACTGCGTAAAATTCAAGGGTTTAGCCTTGGGGATCAAGGATTTCTGACTAAAGAGAGATTCCGAAAATTAGGTCAGGGTGTAAAAATTATTTTAGGATGAATGAATAATTGAATCCATCTATTGAGTCAGAATAGATAGAATATTCGCTGAGTTCAGTGTTTTTACCAATCTTAAAAACAGCAAAATAAAATTTCATTTTTTTGAAAAAATATCAACGGGGTGGAACCCAAAGGATTAAAAATGGCTACTAAACAAACAGTTCGTTGCCCTAACTGTGGCACTTTAGCAGAACGCTCTTATACCCGCCAAATCATTCAAACTCAATGTCATCGTTGTGACTATTTGATGATTACCTGTTCTGTGACGGGTAAAGTTGTAGAAGCCTATGCACCAGGGATTTCTGTTCGGGGTTAAACGGGTTGGGTTTTTAAAGATCAAAGTCAGATGAGGTATCTTCTGAATCTTCCGAAGACTCAGGCAAACAACGCAAGATTTTAGGGAGTTTCATGGTGAATATCGAACCTTTACCCAACTCACTCGTAACCGATAAATCACCTCCCATCATTTGGCATAATTTCTGAGTAATAGTTAACCCTAAACCTGTTCCTCCATAACGGCGAGTTGTACTTTCATCTGCTTGAGTAAAGGGATTAAAAACCGTTGCTAACTGTTTAGGCGTCATGCCAATTCCGGTATCAATGACTTGAAAAACAATCACCGTTGAACAGGTTTTAGGGACATCTGGGAGAGAACAAGCTTGATTCACTCCTTCCCCCTTTGAACTGATAAATTCCGGGTCTAGGAGCAGGATAGAATCTACATCCAGATTAATCCTGTCCGTTCCTTCTTGCCAAACTTTTAAGATCACCTTGCCCTTTTCTGTAAATTTGCAGGCATTACTCAGAAGATTCAATAAACATTGACGAACTTTAGTTAAGTCGGTGTGCATAAAATCCACATCTTCTGAGACTTCCAGGATAAATTGATTAACATTCTTATCCGCAGTCGGAGCAACAGTCGTTTCCACTTCCCAAAGTAACGTTGCCACTTTAAAAGTTTCTAAATGGAAGTTCATACGACCCGCTTCAATTTTAGAAAAATCTAATATTTCACTAATTAATGTTAATAAATGTTGTCCCGCTACATAAATATTCTTTAAATCTCCAACTAATTCCTCCTGATTTAACGCCTGAGCATCTTCCATTAACAACTCGCTATAGCCTAAAATCGCATTCAGAGGAGTACGAAGTTCATGACTCATATTTGCCAAAAATAAACTTTTAGCATGGTTGGCGGCTTCAGCAGCCTCTTTAGCGGTTCTTAATTCTTCCGCCTGTTGACGATCGGTAATATCATTTGCCATCATCAGTAAACAGGGAATTCCGCCTAAATCGATTAATTCAATCGAAACCAACCAATTCCGAATTGTTCCTAATTTTTGACGAATTTTTAACTCAACATTGCTAATTTGATTTTGACGTTGTAATTTCTTTTTGAGTTTAAACTGTTGTTGAGGATTGACCCACATCTCTAGTTGTTCAGGAGTTTGGTGCAGAACATCTTCTCGATTCCAACCAATTTGTCGTAAAAAACTATCATTGACATCTAAAAATAATTCCTCAGCTTGAGTCATAATACTAATTCCAATCGGACTCGCACTAAAGGTTTTTGAGAATCGTTCCTCACTGGCTCTTAAAGCAATTTCTGCTTTTTTCCGGTCTGTAATATCTTGAATTGTGCTCGTAATATTACTGGATGTAATCACCGCTTGCTCAAAAACAATCCGTTCCTCACCATTTGCTAATTTCAAACGATAATCAATACAATAAGGTTTTTGTTGAAATAACGCTTGATCAATATACTGTTGTACAAAATTTCGATCTTCTGGATGAACGAATTCTAAAAATTGCGGAAAACTGGGTTTAATTCGCTGGGGAACTGTGCCTAACATTCGATAAAGTTCATCCGACCAAAATAATTCATAGCTGCTGATTTTAAGATCCCAATGACCTAATTTCGCAATTCGTTGAGCATTTGCTAAACTAGCTTCACTGCTTCTGAGACGAGTTTCTGCTTGTTGACGTTCTGTCACCGTTGCTGCTAAGACTAAACCCGTAATTGCCATTGTCAGGATAAAGGCTTGTAGAGAAAAAAGTTGAGGCGTATCCGTACCCCGACTGACAAAAGGCCCACTTCCACGCACCACTCCCCAAACTGCAAAACTCGCGGTAAGAAAATGGGCGATCGCCGTTCCCCGTTGACCAAATCGCAAGGAAGCCCAAACAAAAAATGGAAAAGGCAGATATTCCAGGGGAAAGTCAATCACCGCCGACCGAGTTCGAGAACAAAATACAAACCAATTTAAGGCTAATAAGAGTAATAACCAAACCCCAACCTCTAACTGACGAAACCAAAATTTACGCGGAGAAGGAGAGCGTTCAACCAGGCGTAATCGTGTTGTACCCAGGGATAAACTTTGGGATAATGCGTTTAGAAAAGACCACACCGGGGAGGAGGGAGTTTGGCAGCGATAGTAATATTTTTGAAATTCACTTCCCCAGGTTAATAATACAGGGGTCAGAACTAATACACCAATCGCACTTCCTAACCATCCCGCAATCCAAATTTCCCCAAAATCTTGCCAAGGAATCCAACCCCTTAAACAACCACTAAAAATAGTAATCGTAGGATTAATTAGGGTAGCAATCACCCCGGCTAAAATCATTAATCCCATGACATCTTTGAGGTGTTTAAGTTGAGGAGAAAAGTCGATCCGGTGGAGTAATTGGCTGGCGAAACAAGCTTGCAGGGTCACTCCCAAACTAGAAAATACCACAACGCTTAGGGGCATTGGCTCAATGGCGAGTAGGGAAAAAAAGGAACCGAGGGTAATGGCAGGCCAATATCGATAACCACACAGCAGAATCATTGCTTGGGCTACTCCCGCATTCGGCCAGAATAAGGCTTGGGTGGAACTCAACATTAAATATTCAACAGTCAGCTTCCCCAGTAGCCAGTAGACTATTGCCATCAAACCAACCGCACCTAAGTATCTGCCAATTTTGACCTTTACACGTCCAAGGGATTTCATTAACATTTTCGTTATGAGTAAGCTGAGGTGAAATGATTGACCCTGAATTTCTAGTTTAGATGGGGGGATGGAGAATTGCTTCAGTTTAATTTAGATTTTGTACAGTTAGAGAATCAGGGGGAAAGCCCATGACAGAAATCGACTTTCGGTTGCTATTTTTGCTCTTAATTTCTGTATAGAATTAATCTGAATTTTCCCTAAATATATAGTTTGATCACCAATAGCAGCGATCACGATTCATCATTGAGAGTTGGAGGTTGAGCCGGGATAGAGGCAATAATCGCATCAATCACTTTCCCCACCGGAATAATTTGTAATCCTAAATCGGCCGGACTCTGACCTCTGGGAATAATCGCCCGTTTAAATCCCAGTTTAGCGGCTTCGCGCAGTCGTAATTCCAGTTGAGAGACCGGACGCACCTGTCCCCCTAAGCCGATTTCTCCAATTAAAATCGTTCGCGGATCAACCACCCGATCGCGGAAACTGGCAACAATGGCAATGGCTATGCCTAAATCTGCCGCAGGTTCTTCCACTTTTAACCCCCCCACCGACGCCACATAGGCATCCAATTTAGATAGGGGAATCCCCACCCGTTTTTCCAATACTGCTAAAATTTGTAACAATCGGCTACTATCTACCCCCGTTGTCGCCCGTCGCGCTGAACCATAACTCGCTGGACTGACTAAGGCTTGAATTTCCACCACAATCGGCCGAGTTCCTTCTAAAGCCACCACCGTTGAGGTTCCAGGGGAAAAGTCGTCTCGATTACCTAAAAATAATTCTGAGGGATTAGAAACTTCTTTTAATCCATGAGCCACCATTTCAAACACCCCGATTTCGTGGGTGGCTCCAAACCGATTTTTCATCGAACGCAGCAAGCGATGGGAAGCAAAGCGATCGCCCTCAAAATATAACACCGTATCGACTAAATGTTCTAAAACCCTTGGCCCTGCAATGCCCCCATCTTTAGTAACGTGACCCACAATTAATAGGGTAATATTTTCCCGTTTAGCCACCTGCATTAAAGCGGAGGTACATTCGCGCACCTGGGCCACCGAACCTGGAGCCGAAGTCAAACTAGAGAAATAAATCGTCTGAATACTATCAATAACTGCTAACTGCGGTTTCAAGGATTCTAATTCTCTTAAAATTACTTCTAAATCCGTTTCTGGAAGCAAATATAAGTCTTGTTTATGATGAAAAGCCGGATGTTCGGGTTCGGGATGGGGTGTATTTTGTCCGTTTTCTGTGGAAGTGGGCTGTTTCGGACTCCGGCTTTTAAGTTGTTCAGTAAAGGGATCAGCCGTTGTCTGGGGGGGGTGTTCACTGCCGTTTGTAGATGCCGTTTCGTTATCGTCTCCCACTCCTAAACGTTGCGATCGCAATTTTACCTGTTGTCCCGATTCTTCCGCCGACACATACAACACCCGATTAGTGTAGGACAAAAGATTAGCGACTTGTAATAATAGGGTTGACTTACCAATTCCCGGTTCACCGCCAATTAACACCAAAGAGCCCGGAACAATACCACCCCCCAACACCCGATCTAATTCTCCATAACCCGATGGCATCCGAGATTGGGATTGATCAGAAATTTGGGATAATAGGAAGGAAGAACGGGGTTGTCCCGGTTTAGTCACTTCTGGCGCACCTTCTGGGTGTTCTCCCGTCAGGTTACTCCAACTAAAGCGTTGTAAAGAAGTGGTTGGCGCGGGTTGTTCCACTTGTTCTTCTAAGGAATTCCACGCTTGACAAGCGGAGCACCGACCAAAATACTGAGGAAATTCGGCTCCACATTCGTGACAAACATAAAGGGTGCGAGACTTTGCCATTGTTTAAAATTGTCAAATGAAACGCAATTGAACGGTAAAACACTAAAACCCCAAATTAAAGCAACTTTACAAAAGTTTAAAGCAGATTAATCTAGCGAGAAAATGTAATAAACTTTTGTAACACCCATCTATCGGTGTCCGACGGCTACATCGGTACAATTAGGGATCTGCTTGGGGTTCTCTTAATGATAAGGTAAAAAAATCAACACATTTCTCAAACTAAACTTAACATAAGTTGAGATTCGCCTAGTACAGCCATGACCTGGCGACTTCATGCCGGAGGCTATCGCCTTGCTGAAAGGCATTGGTGTGGCTGATCGCTAGAAATTACCCAGATTCAGGGTTGCGAGTCTTACTGTTGTTCTATCAAAACTGTAACTTAATGCAACTAAGGGAGCGTTGAAGTCCATTGGAAAATCATAAAGAAAAAATTTTGGTCGTTGATGATGAGGCCAGTATCCGTCGGATTTTAGAAACTCGTCTTTCCATGATTGGCTACGATGTAGTGACTGCGGCTGATGGAGAAGAAGCCTTAGAGACCTTCCGCAAAACTAACCCGGATTTAGTGGTCTTGGATGTAATGATGCCCAAATTGGATGGGTATGGAGTCTGTCAGGAATTACGCAAGGAATCGGATATCCCGATTATTATGCTAACGGCCTTGGGAGATGTTGCCGATCGGATTACCGGGTTAGAATTGGGGGCGGATGATTACGTTGTTAAACCGTTTTCTCCCAAGGAACTCGAAGCTAGAATTCGCTCGGTATTAAGGCGGATTGACAAAAATGGAGCATCGGGTATTCCCAGTTCCGGTGTAATTCAGGTTAGCAATATTAGAATTGATACCAACAAACGACAGGTTTATAAAGGAGATGAACGCATCCGTCTAACGGGGATGGAATTTAGTTTATTAGAACTCTTAGTCAGTCGTTCTGGCGAACCCTTCTCTCGTTCTGAAATTTTACAAGAAGTCTGGGGATATACTCCAGAACGTCACGTTGATACCCGTGTGGTGGATGTTCATATTTCTCGCCTCCGGGCTAAGTTGGAAGATGATCCCAGTAATCCCGAATTAATTTTAACTGCACGCGGAACAGGGTATCTGTTTCAACGCATTATTGAGCCCGGAGAAGTCGGTTAAATAATTAAGAATTACGAATTAAGAATTAAGAATGAAGCAGTTGATTTAGCTCGTAATTCATAATTTCTAATTCGTAATTACTCTTTCAGTTGAATTCGGATGAAAGTATGGCGAAATCGGATCGAAATCGGGTATTACGATTACTCCCCATTTTTGCAGGAGGTTTGGGAGGGGTGCTACTCCTGGTAAATCGGGTCTTGACCCCGCAGTTATTGGACTCTCAAGCTCGTTCCGATGCCTTGGGGGTGATTTTAAGTGCTGTGTTGATTTTAACGGGGTTATTGTGGCAGCAAGTTCAACCCCGATCACCGGATACTGTTGAGTTAATCGGAGAACAGGGCTTTGAATTAAAATCGGATTTACCCGAATTGATTAAAACGGAATTAGCTTGGGCTTCTCATCTCTTATTAACTAATACTGTCACCCGTTCTCTGGTGGTTTATTATCAGGGTGAAGTCTTATTAAGGCGAGGAGTATTAGGGAAAAATCCAGATGTTAAACCAGGGCCGATTTTACAACGGGTTTTGGAAAAACAAAAACCTGTTTATTTAGTTAATTTAGCGTTATATCCGGGGCGAATTGAATTTGATTATTTACCCGAAAATACACAGGGCGTTATTTGTCAACCCCTGGGTAACGGCGTGTTAATTTTAGGGGCTAATGCGCCTCGAAGTTATACTAAACAAGATGAAAATTGGGTAGGAGGAATTGGGGATAAGTTAACAAATACATTATCGAATCTACTCAATCAAACTTCAACCCTAACCTAGGGGTTCTAAAACAGCATACAACGATACAATCACTATCCGGGTATTCAGGATCATCTGGTGAACAAGAAACTGAAGCTCAAATTGTAGGGTAAAATTAGAGAAAATTGAGAAAATCTTAATTTTTGCCCCTCGATTCCTAATATTTTTTCTAGAGGCGAACTTTACCCGTAGAATATTAGAAGTCAGCTTTTTGTCAAAAATCAAGCTTAAAGTGGTGATTGAGAAATAATCTCTGAATCGCTGTGGCTTTAACTATGCAATATAGCGACAGAATTCAATCATCAGTTCGTTTCCACAACCCTTGGAATGTTGACTTTGGAGTCTAAGTCATGGAGATTGTATTTGAGTCTAGTGAAGAATTTGAAGAGGATTTAAAAACCTATAGTGAAGCTGAACAATCGGTTATTCTGCAACAGCTTCATGAATATTCCCCCTGTTTATTAGAGGATAAAAGCTGTCGAGAAAGACGACTCCATCAATTTTATCAATTTGATTTACTAGGAGATTATGCGTCATCTCTCTATTCTTTTATTGTTAATTATTACCTGCGAGTGATTTTAACAATCGATGATGATCCTTTATTTGATCGCACGATTATTACTTTATTTAGAGTAATTGATAGTCAAGTCGCAGCGCAAGTTTATCAACAAGTTGGAGAATCGATTTATACATCTTTCTTACAACCGACACAATGTATTGAGGTCAAATCAAACAATGTTACAGCCTCCACCGCCACTTATTGATGAACGGGGTATTATTCACAAAGCGTTAAAGCTTCTTCCTAACCAACTACGAGGTCGATTTTTAGAAGTTTTGGCAGAATTACAAGATGAATCCTGCTATCGTTATCAACGGTTTTATAAAACTAAACTGAAACGAATTAAAGGCACACAAATTCCTCTTTATTGTGCTAAAATTGATGATGCTGAACGCTGGAAACTTTATCTCTACTATCAAGAGGGTAAATTATATTTACAGGATATTATTTGTCCTATTCCTAAAGCCAATAAAGATAGTTTAGATATTATTGCTGAATTAAATGATTTTTAGAATTTATAGGAGGAAATAGGAAATAGGAAATAGGAAATGAGTTAGCTGGATTTAGAATTGTGCTAACCTTAATGGGTAGCACTATATAGCCTTAGCAACTACAACAAATTAGCGGGTGGTGTTTCAGGGACAACCCAGTAGTAAATAATTCGATCATTGACTTGTAAAATTTGTTCAGGTTTCCAGTCGCCCATATCGAAAGCATGGGAGACAATGCGAGTTCCTGGCTTCAATTCCCGCAGTAACTTAGGGCGCAGTTTTAAATTTAGTTCAGGTAATAAATAAAGAGTAACAACGGTTGCATCACTAAAATCCGTTTCAAATAAATCTTGCTCTCGAAACTCGACGCGATCGCTCACTCCCGCCTTTTGTGCATTCTCTTTAGCTTCTTGAATGCGTTGCGGGTCAATATCAATCCCAATACCCCGTGCACCAACTTCTTGAGCGGCGGTAATCACAATGCGACCATCGCCACTCCCTAGGTCGTATACCAGATCAGTTGATTGAACATCTGCTAACCGCAGCATTTCATCAACAACGGGCTGAGGTGTTGGAATATAAACCACATCAGGGTTAACAGTCCCTACTTCCACTGTGGGATTAGGATCTACTTGAGTCTGATCCGAGGGGGAAGACGGGGTTGGAGTTGTATAGGTTTGTTGCTGTGAACTTGCTTCAAAGTTACCCCCTTGGGTACATCCAGCAATACCCAAAGCAATAATACCAACAGATGCAATAAATGATCGCACCATCGCTTGAAGTTGCATGATTCTAAATCTCCTTACAAAAAGAGGGGAATTGTTGGCTGTTGGCTGTTGGCTGTTGGCTGTGTACAGACATCAACAAACCTCCTGTGATCAATCCCACTTGAATTGTAGAAAACTCAGTTTCCAAAAGCCTCTATCAGAAGATCAGGAGTCTTTTCCCCTATATAAATTTAAAGTAGAGAGGGTGGTGTCCCTCCAAACTTAGGTATCAAGAGGGTTGGGAGGGACGCCACCCCTACCCTAAAATATTACAAAATCCTTTAGTTTGACGATGGATAAACCTGTCGATAATAGGCTTGATATTCTTCTGATAATAACGGTTCCCACCAAGTTCGATGAGTTAAATACCAGCCAACTGTTTGACGTAACCCTTCTTCAACAGTAACTAACGGAGCCCAACCTAACTCCGTTTGAATTTTATTCGCATCAATAGCATAACGTCGATCATGTCCGGCTCTATCTTTAACAAAGGTAATTAATTGATTAGACGGTTTCACGGGTAAATGTACCGCTAATTCATCCATGATCCGACATAATATTTTAACTAAATCAATATTTTTAACTTCATTATTGCCACCAATATTATACATTTCTCCGGGTCTGCCATTATGAATTACCGCATCTAATGCCCGACAATGATCTAAAACATATAACCAATCTCGCACATTTTGACCATCCCCATAAACGGGAAGCGGTTTCCCTAATAAAACATTAATACACATTAACGGAATCAGTTTTTCGGGATAATGATAGGGGCCATAATTATTAGAACAATTGGTAATAATTGTAGGCATTCCATAAGTATGATAATAAGCTCTAGCTAAATGATCACTTCCGGCTTTTGAGGCAGAATAGGGACTATTAGGAGCATAAGGTGTCTGTTCTGTAAAAGCGGGATCATTAGGGCCAAGACTACCATACACTTCATCGGTAGAAACGTGCAGAAACCGATAATGTTCCGGTTGACCTTGGGCTAACCAATATTGACGAAAGGCTTCTAAGAGGGTAAAAGTCCCAACGACATTGGTTTGAACAAACGCATCAGGGCCAATAATTGAACGATCAACATGGGATTCTGCGGCAAAATGGGCAATAGTATTGATCTGTTCCTCTTGTAAAAGTCGATCAATTAAAGGGCGATCGCAAATATTCCCTTGAACAAACCGGAAATTCGGGTTATGTTCTAAACTGGCTAAATTTTTGCGATTTCCCGCATAGGTCAAGGCATCTAAAACCACAACCCGATCATCGGGATAAGCACTAAACCAATGATGGACAAAATTTGATCCAATAAACCCCGCCCCTCCTGTAATCAGAATGCAATGGGGTGAACGATTGCCCGTGTTATCGTAGCTATACTGAACAGCCAATGTGATATCCTCCCTAGATCTGCTGGATAAAAATAGTGCTGAAGATTCCGTTTGAAGCCCTGATCCGACAAACTGTTAATAATTGTACTCGTTGCCAGGATCAGAAAGGGAAATTCTGCCAGAAAATTGAAAGCGGTATTCATCCCAAAAAATGCCAGTCAATTCTATGATTTTAAAGTGGCTGTGAGGAGATCAGAGTGAGTGACTACAATACTATCGCCTTGGCTAAAGCAGGTGATGCCAAAGCGATCGCAATTTTAATCAACCAGGCGTTACAATCCAAAGGGGTAACGGCAAAAGTGACTCGTCAAAATTACCATCTGAAGGTGGTTTTGGAGTCCCAGCAAGTTCCCGATGCTCAAGCCTGTATTCGCGTGGTTCATAATGGTTTGATGCGGTT
Source organism: Planktothrix serta PCC 8927 (assembly GCF_900010725.2). NCBI lineage: Bacteria > Bacillati > Cyanobacteriota > Cyanophyceae > Oscillatoriales > Microcoleaceae > Planktothrix > Planktothrix serta. The sequence goes on from NZ_LR734863.1 coordinate 112,566, forward strand.
ACAAGCCCCCTCTATTGGGTCTGTGACGATTTCTGGATCTCGTCGAGGTCAGAAAAAATCAGGTTGGACACAGACCTTGGTGTTTCAGCAGTTTGTATCTCCTCCTCAACCTGTGGAGGTCAAACCTGCAAAACCCCCCAAACCTCGCCCCAAGGCTAAAAAAAATCCAGTTTCTGTAAGGGTATCCCTTCCTAAACTTTCAATTCCCAAGCTTGAATTTTCCCTTCCTAAAGTTGTTTTCCCGAAACCTCAAGTTTCTGTTTCTAAACCTTGGTTAATTGCAGGTTCTGTTAGTTTAATGGTTTTGCCAATATCAGGATTTTTAGTTAACCAAAATCAACAACAAATTGCTAATATTTTAACAGAAATTCCTCAAAATATTGCTTTAAGTTTACCCGAAATTCCCGCTTTATCCTTAGCAGTGGAACCCGTTGCTACACCAACGCCAGTTCCCACAGCAGCAACGATAAACAATCTGAATAAAGTTTCTCAGTTAGCTCTAAAAACGCTGCAAAACCCGATTAATCCTGATTTACAAATTACAATTCGGGCGGTGGGTGATATTATCCCCGGAACGAATTATCCTTATAATAAATTATCCGCGAATAAACAAGCTTTATTTGCCAAGGTAAAACCAGAATTAAAAGCAGATATTGTCTTTGGTAATTTTGAAAGTACCTTAACAAAATATCCTTCTAGTGCGAAAGCCATCGGTCGAGGATTAGTTTTTGCTTTTCGCACTCCTCCTGAATATACAGCTTTATTAAAAGATGCAGGATTTGATATTTTAAATGTTGCTAATAATCATTCTTTTGATTTTTTTGAAGCGGGTTTTAAAGATACAATTCAGAATATTAATAAGCTAGGCATGAAGGCGGTAGGAGAAAAGGGAAAAATTGTTTATGATGAAGTTAAAGGGGTAAAAATAGCGTTTATTGGGTTTAGTAATTATGAAGCTCATAACAATTTAAGTAATATTGAAGCGGGTAAAAAGTTAGTTCAACAAGCTCAAAAAAATGCTGATTTTGTGGTAATTTCGTTTCATGGTGGGGCGGAAGGAACAGGCGCGTTAAATGTTAGGAATAAAACCGAATATTTCTATGGAGAAAATCGCGGAAATTTAGTGTTATTTACTCATAGTATGATTGATGCGGGGGCTGATTTAGTCTTGGGACATGGCCCCCACGTTACGAGGGCGTTAGAATTGTATAAGGGGAAATTAATTGCTTATTCGTTAGGGAATTTTATGGGATATCGAACTTTATCAACGGCTGGAGAGTTAGGATATTCGTTAATTTTAGAAGCGAAAGTTAATCCGAAAGGTGATTTTATGGGCGGAAAAATTATTCCTGTTCAATTAGATTCTCAAGGGGTTCCTAATTTAGATAATCATTCTAAAAGTATTAAGTTAATTCGCAATCTCATTCAACAAGATTTCCCCAAAACCCCTTTGAAAATTGATAATCAAGGCAAAATTTTGATCAAAAAACCTTAAATATAGCAATCCTATTTGAGTTGTATCCAAAATCTCGGTTCAAAAGGGAACAGGGAACAGGGAACAGGGAACAGGAATAATAATTCTGGCTGTTTCATATCAGTTTTAAATTATTACAACCTATTTGGGATTGCTATATTCGTCTTTTGAGTTAGAATTATGCTAGATTAGTTCTTAAAATATGTTTCTGTCCTGATCAAGTTAGCTTCAGTGCAATGACTTGCATAAGTATTAAAAGTTCAATTTGGAGAGCAGATAATGAACAAAACTTTGAGCTTATTCAGTCTAAGTCTAGTCCTAGCAAGTTTGAATTGGGGATGTGGGGAAGCATCCTCTTCTCAACAGGAAAGCTTAAGCAATTCTAATCCAAATGTTAAAGTGATTCCCTTGGATTTTTCCATGAAACCTGATGATCAAGGGGGACTGATTACGGTTGATGTTAATAACAATAATCAAAAAGACTTTATTATTACCCAGTCTCGTTCAAATCTTGTGGGTCAGAAACAAGGTTTAATTCATGTTTACGATCATTCCGGTCAAAAACTCTGGGAGAAATCCGCTAACGTACAACTCACCAGACAATCAGAAAGCCAAGGTTTACCAGGGTTACACGCACCGGGAGTTCAAGCTGCTGATGTCAACGGAGATGGCAAAATAGAAGTTTTGTTTCTGACCACAGATAAGCGGTTACAGATTGTTGAGGGTGCAACGGGACAAACCATTCGAGAAATTCAACTCACCTCTCCTGATAAAACTGATCGGTGGGAACATTTAGTGATTGCGAATTTTCGCGGAAAAGGCGATCGAGATCTGCTTCTACAAGCCACCGAAAATGATAAGTATCGGATGGGTCGTTATATTGCGGCTTATTCTATTGACGATTTACTCAAAACCGATAATCCTCAACCTTTGTGGACAAGAGATGATTTTGTCGCCAATGCACACAATGGCGCACGGGTTGGAGATCTCGATGGAGATGGCTTAGATGAAGTGTTAGGGGGGACGCTAATTTCTCCAAAAGGCGATATCTTGTTTAGTGTTCCTCGTAAAGGTCATCTTGATTCTATTTTTATTGCTGATGTTCGACCTGATATTCCAGGGTTGGAAGTCGTGGCTTTAGAAGAAGGGGGGGAAAAAAAAGAGAACGCCCAGGACTCCAACCGTCTTAAACGCAATCGTGTCTTTCTCTACAACACAAAAGGACTGATTTGGGAAACAGACTATAAAAATTGGGAACCCCAAAATGCTGCGTTGGGAGACTTTGATCCCAGTCGCCCTGGATTGGAAATTTGGTGTCGGAGTCGTTTTGATACGGATCAAAAACCCTTTGTCTTTGATGCTAAAGGTCAACTCATTTCTAACTATGAATTCAGTAAGATTGCGCCTGAAGGTTGGACACAGAAAGGAGTTGAAGTGATTTTTCCGATTGATTGGACGGGAGAAGCTAAACAGTTAGTCGCAGCCAAGGAACGCCATGAACAGGGAGATGTGGCGATTTTCGATCCCCTTAACGGTGAATATCAAATTCAATTTCCTGAAAAAGCCTACCGCCTCTATGTTGCAGATGTTTCGGGTGATTGGCGAGAAGAATTAATCGTTTTGAGTACCCAGGAACTCCGCATTTATTACAACCCTGAACCGAACCCTAATCCTAAGCGTGCGTCCCTGTGGGAGCAAAATCGCTATCGTCGTAGCAAGATGACCTGGAATTATTACAGTCCTTAGATATTCCCTGGTTTTAACAAAAGCGATATACTATGTAACGAATTGTAAAAAATCCTTCCTTTTTGGCATTGATTATGATCTCTGAACCCCTTGTCGTTTCCCCGATTTATATTGTTGTTGTAGCTTCAACGGTCTTTGCCGTGTTGTGGGGAATCATTTTTAAAGATATGTTGGAATATCAGGTTGCAGTTTGGAATAATAGTCCTCAACCGTCAACTTCGATTATTTATAAAACCCCCAATTTAATTATTGCTTATTTGGGGATGACGTTATTTATCTCATTGTCTGTTAGTTCCAGTTTGGCGGTGTTTTTTCCCGTCTATTGGATTGCGGGATTGATGGGGTTAATTGTTGTAATTCCGACGGCTTTATTGATTTGGGTACAATTAGGTTCAATGTTGAATTTATTAGCCACAAAAGGCTATGAATCTATTGATATTGATACCCTATTTGTTGATAAATCTGCTGAAAAAGTACCGAATCCAACTGTTAGTAAAAGCTAGAGTTAATTAATTTACGGTCAGGGTTGTTGAGAAGGGGTTGAAGCCCTGAAGGGCTTACTACGGGTTTGGACTTGACAGAATCTATACTGATCAGCGATAATAGGAGATTGTGTCTAAACCTTGCTCGGAACAGGTGCAGACAAGACATGGCAAAGGCTCAAAATGGGAGAAAGTTGATCAATTCTTGATGGGTTGAATACACTTTGAACTTTTGGGCTACCTGTACGGCAACCTTAATCCAAAATTACATGACTTACGCAATTATTGAAACAGGCGGTAAACAAATCAAAGTAGAACCCGGTCGTTTCTACGATATTGAACTGTTACCCCTCGAAGAAAATGAACAAGTTACCATTGATAAAGTTCTGTTAGTCAATCATGACGGGGACGTTCAAATTGGTCAGCCTTTAGTGAGTGGAGCGACCGTTGAAGGTACGGTGATGCGCCATCTGCGGGGACGCAAAATCATTGTTTATAAAATGCGTCCGAAAAAGAAAACCCGCAAAAAACAAGGTCATCGTCAAGAAATTACTCGTTTGATGATTGACTCGATTAGTCTGAATGGGTCTGTCGTGGCTAAACGGGAAGAACAACCCGCAGAAACCGGGCCAACAACCGAAGGCTAACACTACATTAAGTCAGACGATTTAATAATAGAAATCATTTCATTGGGAGGATACAATGGCTCATAAGAAAGGGACGGGTAGCACTCGTAACGGTCGTGACTCTAATTCTCAGCGCTTGGGTGTCAAGCGTTTTGGCGGTCAAGTTGTTCGCGCCGGAAATATTTTAGTTCGTCAACGGGGTTGCAAATTCCACCCTGGTAATAATGTGGGTATCGGTAGCGATGATACGTTATTCGCTAAAGTTGATGGTGTGGTTTGCTTTGAACGTAAAGGTAAAACTCGTCAAAAAATTAGCGTTTATCCCGTAATTGAAGCTGAACCTGTAGCTGTTGAAGCTTAATTCAATTTTATCTCTTGTTAAAGCGGGCTAAAATAGCCCGTTTTTTATTAAAAAAATTTAGCATGATTCAACCCTTGTAGGGTGCGTAAGCACAGCGCACGCACCCCTTTATTTAAGGATTAAAAAACATGACAAATCAGGGAATTAGTTGCTGAGATTACAGAATTTTTGATTGTCTTTTAGGACGAATCTCTCCTGCTCGCTGCAAATGTCATTAAACGCTGATATTCACTCCTAAACCCTTGATTATTCTATCCCTCTGTTATAGGATTTATTTTAGAAAAAATACTCAATATCAGTCCAGTTTCCATCTGGAAAAGAGGCGTATTTTTTGAATTTTGTTAAATTCGCCACACAATCGATGAACTCTGATCTGTTCCATAGCATCTTGTTTCAGTGGATTAAACTGGATCTGCTTTAACGTGCTAATGTTAAGTTAAAATTTCTGAGTTTGCCTAACAGTTATCAGCAGTTATCGGTTGCTAAAAATCATTGAAAGGGTTATTCTCTATGAAAGTTGTTTCGCCAGATCACCATCATATTTTATTTAATGATTCTCGTGCCAATATTGATTTAAACCAGCTTCAAACTTTATTTAAACTCGCTGCATTTTGGGCAAAAGATCGCAGCCAAGAGGATTTAAAAATTGCCGTTATGAATAGCGAACCTGTGGTTACAGTGTGGGATTATGAGCAAATGATTGGGTTTGCAAGAGCAACTTCTGATGGCATTTATCGCGCCAATATTTGGGATGTGGTAATTCATCCTGATTATCAAGGCAGTGGACTGGGACGAAAATTAGTCCAAACGGTGTTAAGTCATCCCAAAATGTGTCGCGTTGAACGGGTTTATTTAATGACAACCTATCAACAACAATTTTATGAACATATTGGCTTTGAATATAATTCAAGTACCACTATGGTTTTGAATAATCAATTGTTAGAAATGAATAGCCAAAAACCAGACTTAACAAGCGTTTATTCCTCACAACAAACCTAAAAACCCAGCCTATATCACAAATTTAGCGATTAAAATTATAAGTTTTGTTGAGAACTGTGGTTTCTTTTTTCGCCTTCAGAGGTGACAAAAACTCCCCATCGTGAAACACTAAGAAACATAGATGTAAATACTCAGATATCCATCATGACGGTCAGCACAACCTCCAAACCTGAATTGATGTCCCGCTTCGTCAACGGGATTTTAGCGGTTAAACCCCTCAGCAATTTTGCCAAACACCAAGCCCGACAAATGATGATTAAACGGGCTGAAAAAATGGGAGTTCCTTGGCGAAAACAGACGGAAACCCTGTTAGCCCGAAATTGGGAGGCAGAATTATCTCAAGTTGAAAACCCCAATCTACAATATCCCGATTATTATGTTACGTCCTTCCATGCTTATGAGGATGGAAATCTAAGTTTGCAAGCCGCCGTTGAAGTCGAAGTTGCGGCCTATGCGGTTCATGCTAAAATTTGGCCAGAAGCGGGAGTTAAGGGCGATGCTAAACTGCGACAAAGTTATCATGATATTTTAAAAGCTCAATTACCGACTCCTCCCCAGGATATTTTGGATTTAGGATGTAGTGTGGGAATGAGTACATTAGCTCTACAAGAAACTTTTCCTGATGCGAAGTTAACGGGTGTCGATTTATCGCCTTATTTTTTAGCAGTTGCAACTTATAATACTCAAAAACAATCCAATTGGAAATATCCCCCCCAATGGGTTCATGCGACAGCAGAATCAACGGGTTTACCTAGTGCTTCTTTTGATTTAGTTTCTCTGTGTTTAATTTGTCACGAATTACCCCAATCTCCCACCCGTGAAATTTTCCAAGAAGCACGGCGTTTGTTGCGTCCAAATGGTCATCTTTCTATTATGGATATGAACCCTCAATCAAAACAATTTAAAAAAATGCCCCCTTATGTTTTTACGTTGTTAAAAAGTACAGAACCCTATTTAGATGAATATTTTACATTAGATATTGAACAAGCCATAATAGAGGCAGGATTTCAACGTCCTACGATTAATTTTAATAGTCCTCGTCACCGGACTATTATTGCTTCAGTGGCGTAGATTTAATAAAATTAATCAGGGGCGGGCGGGTTTATGAAGATTAATGGTAGATAATAGAAGTGATGACAGAACCATCGGTGTCAACTTAAGCCGAAAACCCGTGATTACAGCCGAGATCAGATCCCCCTAAATCCCCCTTAAAAAGGG
>NZ_LR734864.1 GCF_900010725.2 Planktothrix serta PCC 8927
AAGATACTGTGAAAAGACTTTTAAGGAGTGATATTATGCGAAATTCAGTCATCTATCAAGAAATTCTACAAGAAGGGAAATTGGAAGGGAAATTGGAAGGAAAACTGGAAGGAAAACTAGAAGGAAAACTAGAAGGAAAACTAGAAGGAAAATTGGAAGGAAAACTAGAAGGAAAATTGGAAGGAAAATTGGAAGCAAAGGAAGAAATTGCTTTAAATTTATTGCGAATGGGTTTGAGTTTAGAGCAAGTTGTTCAGGCAACTGGATTAAGTCTTGAAAAGATTCAATCTTTGTAAAACGCTTTAGTATTGGGGTCAGTGATATCGAGAATTTATGTATTGTTCAAGAAACCCGATTTTTGAATAATCTCCTTGCTGCTTCGGCAATTTTGGCGGGTTTGGTTTTAAATCAAGATACTGTGAAAAGACTTTTAAGGAGTGATATTATGCGAAATTCAGTCATCTATCAAGAAATTCTACAAGAAGGGAGATTGGAAGGGAAATTGGAAGGGAAATTGGAAGCAAAGGAAGAAGTTGCTTTAAATTTATTGCGAATGGGTTTGAGTTTAGAGCAAGTTGTTCAGGCAACGGGATTAAGTGTTGAAGACATTCCATCTTTGTAAATTAGCTTTGACAGTATTAATAATTAATGAATGGAGGTGAACCAGATGCAAATTTATTCTATAGCAATCCGTGTAGGGGTTGGGTTTCCCAACCCAGGTGCCTAGAGGGTTGGGAAACCCAACCCCTACAGGTTTTGATCACAAATCATTGAGGATTGCTATATTGTTTTTGGGATGTTATTTTAGTCTAAATTAAGAGATAATAGAGTTTGCCTAAACTCAAGAAAAATTACGATTGCGCTAACGCCATGCTGTCTTTTCTTCGTAACGATCTCAACCAAATTCGCGCCTATACTCCTCACCCTGGAGGGAGTTCCGGTAGTCCGGTCGAAACTGAAATTTTAGATCGCTTAGATACTAATGAATGTCCCTATGATTTACCGGAAGAATTAAAACAAAAGCTGGCTTGGACGTATCAACATCAAATTGAAACAAATCGTTATCCTGATGGCAGTCATTTTCCTTTAAAAATTGCGATCGCTAGTTATATTAATGAAATCATTTCTAATTCTGACGCCTTTATCAAGTCTGATCAGATTTCCGTTGGGAATGGGTCGGATGAATTAATTCGATCTCTCTTAATTGCAACTTGTTTAGGAGGAGAAGGCTCAATTTTAGTGGCTAATCCTACCTTTTCTATGTATGGAATTATTGCCCAAACGTTAGGAATTCCAGTTATTAGTATAGGACGGGATGAAGATACCTTTGAGATGGATTTAAACGCGGCTAAAGCTGCGATTAAATCTACACAAAATCCTCCCATTCGAGTTGTGTTTGTGGTTCATCCTAATTCCCCTACGGCGAATGCGTTAACAGAAGATGAATTAGACTGGCTGCGTGGTTTACCAGAACAGATTTTAGTGGTAATTGATGAAGCTTATTTTGAGTTTAGTCAAACCAGCGTTATCGAGGAGTTAAAACAGCATCCTAACTGGGTGATTTTACGCACGTTTTCTAAGGCATTTCGGTTAGCTTCCTTGCGGGCTGGATATGCGATCGCCCATCCCGAATTAATCACCGCTTTAGAAAAAGTTCGTCTTCCCTATAATCTCCCTAGTTTCACACAAACGGCTGCTTTATTAGCCTTAAATAATCGTCAAGATTTACTCGCTGTAATTCCTGAAATTTTAGGAGAACGGACTCGTTTAATTAATGCTTTAGCTCAAAATAAACAGTTAAAACTTTGGCGTAGTGATGCTAATTTTATTTATGTTAGACTCACCGATGAACGCAATTCTGAGCCAGCTTTAAATGAGCTTATGCAGCAGTTAAAAACAAAAGGAACATTAGTTCGTCACACCGGAGGAGGATTACGAATTACGATTGGTCGTCCCGATGAAAATCAACGTACCATTGAACGATTATTTGCTATTTTATAGTAAAAACAATGGGGTTGGGCGGGTTTATAGAGATTACGGTGATTAGTCAAGCCTTTGGGTGAACCCGCCCCTACAGGGGTTGGGCGGGTTT
>NZ_LR734865.1:0-76023 GCF_900010725.2 Planktothrix serta PCC 8927
TCTTTCTTAACCCGTTTTAACGGGTTTTAGCTTTGAGCCTGAAATTGATTTCAAGGCTTTTGGCGTTAAGTTGACACGGATGGGCGCGCCTCGCCCCTACGAGGAATTGGATTTTAAGTCTGATGTACAACTGATTTAGACTTGCTATATATTAGAAATATTTTTAAACGGTGAACGCCTGACTACGATTTTTTATGAAGAAATACGAAATAATTCAACGTTTATTATTAACAGGAATAGGCGGAGTTTTAATGGGGCTCGCTACAGAACCCTGGGGGTTTTGGGGGTTTGCTTGGGTAGCATTAGTTCCTTTATGGGTTAATTTTTTTACCCTTCCTAACCCCGTAGAAACGCGCCAGGGTGCGACTCTAAAATTCCCGTTAATATTAGCGTTTGTTTGGGGAATTTGCTATTACGGAATCGCCTTATTTTGGATTACTGGAATTCACCCGATGACCTGGTTAGGAGTAACTTGGTTAGCCAGTTTAGCTATTGCTTTATTTGCTTGGAGTTTTATTACCCTTTGGGGCACGGCTTTAGTTATTATTTGGGCGGGATTATTTTTAATTTTATCGAGTAAACTTTCTCAACGAGTCTCTACAATTTCCCTCGCTTTCACACGAGTTTTAATCGCAACAGCGTTATGGTGTGGCTTAGAATCTTTGTGGAGTTCAGGCGCTTTATGGTGGTCTTCTTTATCCTATACCCAAAGCTTCGGGAATTTAATAATTTTACAATTAGGTCAAATTTCTGGCCCCACAACAATTACCGCCCTATTATTAATTGTGAATGGGTTAATTGCCGAAAGTGTAATCTTAAATCAGAATAAATCTGGAATTTTAGGAATTAATCATCATCATCAAAAATCCTATTTTTTATCCAGTTTAGCGTTATTTATTCTCCTAATAACTCATGGAATCGGATTAACTTTGTATAATCGCCCTTTGCAAAATAACCCCGAACAGGCGTTAAAAATTGGGATTATTCAAGGAAATATCCCCAATGAAATTAAATTAAATTATTCAGGATATTTAAAAGCTTTAAATGGGTATACGACTGGATATATAACCTTAGCTAATCAAGGCGTAGACCTGGTAGTGACGCCCGAAACAGCCCTACCTTTTTTTTGGACTGATGCTAACCTCCGAGAAAATAGTGCTTTTTATCAAGCAATTTTAAACAAAAAAGTTCCGGCTTTAGTCGGAGGTTTTGCCTCAAAATTAGGAGGATATACAAATAGTTTATTTGCGATAGATGGAGGAGGTGATATTATTAGTGAATATGATAAAGTTAACTTGGTTCCTTTAGGAGAATTTATTCCTTTTAGTGAAATTTTAGGACAATTTATTCGCCGATTATCTCCTTTAGAAGCCACTTTAATTCATGGCAAACCCGGTCAAGAATTTCAAACCCCTTTTGGTCAAGTAACGGTAGGAATTTGTTATGATTCTGCGTTTGCGAACCATTTTCGTCGCCAAACTGCCACAGGGGGAGAATTTATAATTACGGCGTCTAATGATGCTCACTACTCCTCTACAATGTTAACTCAACATCATGCCCTCGATGTGATGCGAGCGATTGAAAATCATCGTTGGACAATTCGAGCAACTAATACAGGATATTCAGCCGTTGTTGACCCCCAGGGGAGAACTCGATGGATTTCAAATCACAATACTTATGAACTCTATGCTGATACAATTTATCGTAATCAGACTCAAACCCTCTATGTACGTTGGGGAGATTGGCTCATGCCTGTATTATTAATTCTAGGAACAACCGTATTTTTTACTAAAATTGATATTTTTCCATCAATTTAATCACACGCTCTTAATAGTTCGATGTCATCCAAACTTCTCTTGAAAAAGTGTTCAGGAGTTTTTCATTCCCTATTCCCTGCTATAACTTTTGATCAACAATTCACAAATAACCATGATCAAGCCTAATTCAATCCTGATTGTGGATGATGAACCGGATGTTTTTGATGTTTTGGAAGGAATTCTGTTCCGAGAAGGATATCAATTACATTATGCCTCTAATAGTTTTGAGGTATTTAATTTTTTAGCATCTAGTTTACCGGATCTGATTTTATTAGATGTGATGATGCCCGATTGTGATGGCATGGATATCTGTCGCCAAATTAAACAAATTCCTGAATTGAATCCGATTCCAATTATTATGATTACGGCACTAAATTGCAAAGAAACGTTAGCACAATGTTTAGATGTAGGAGCAGAAGATTTTATTGGAAAACCAATGAGTGCGCTAGAAGTTAGAGCCAGAGTTCGTTCAATGCTACGACTCAAAAAACAGCATGATCAGTTAGAAACAGCCCGTCAAAAGTTAGAACAATTGTTACAATTACGCGAAGATATGGCTTATGCTGTGATTCACGATCTGAGAAATCCAGTGGTGGCGATTGGATTAGGCTGTGAACTCCTTAGCCTAACAAATCTAACAGAAAAACAAGCCCAAAAAGTGGATCAAATTGCTAGTTCAGGACGACAGTTGAACAACCTGATTAATTCCTTGTTATTAATGGCGAAACTAGAATCAGGGAAAGAACTGCTCAATCCTCAACCTGTTAATCTCTCTGTGATGCTGCAAGCTGTTGTCAATGAATTTGAAGCCCAAACTATAAAAAAGAAAATCCACCTCACCGCTACAATTCCAGAAGCTAAACGGTTAGTAATTGCTGATCCCGATTTAATCAAGCGGGTACTGGAAAATTTACTGAATAATGCCATTAAATTTTCCCCCTCAAATAGTTGGGTTTCAATGGAAGTTGAATATCCAGTAGACACTAACACCGTTAAAGTTCATGTTCGGGATTCAGGAAGGGGAGTTAAAGATGAAATCAAGCAACATATTTTTGAAAAATATGAAATTGGTCAACGCTTTGAAGGGGTTAATCAAACTGGATTAGGATTAGCCTTTTGTAAAATGGTGATTGATGCTCATCAAGGTTGGCTTTCAATTACAGATAATCAACCCAACGGCGCGATTTTTACCCTGGAATTGAAAGCAAAAGATCAGCCCCTTCTTAATTCTTAATTCTTAAATTTATGTCTAGCGATTCTGATACCCTTTTGGTTTTTCCTCTACAAAAAGCCATCACCACTGATCCTCTGATCGTGACGCCAGAAACTCCGGTAATTGAAGCGATCGCCATCCTCAACCAAGCTCAAACTTTCTGTTCCTTAAGCCTGAATTCCTTAGAAGTTAGTCAGGGAAAAACCTGTTTAATTGTTACTGAAAATAACCGACCTATTGGGATATTAACCCATCGGGATATTGTGCGTTTAATTGCTCAACGGATCACCCTAGAAGGTCTGACGGTCGCGGAAGTGATGACTCAACCTGTGATCACCCTTGAACAAACTGAATTTACCAATTTGAGTGCGACTTTAAACTTATTAAACCAGCATAGAATTCGTCATTTACCTCTGGTGGATATAGAGGGGAAATTGGTGGGTTTACTCACCCATCGAGATTTGCGAAATTCCCTAGAACCGACGGATTTATTAAAACTAAGAACCATTGAAGAGGTGATGACTTCAACAGTTGTCCAAGCACCCGCCACAATTTCCTTATTAGAACTGACTGAATTAATGAGTTCTGCTCACGTTAGTTGTGTGGTTTTAGTTGAGGAAAAAATCTGCAATGGAGATGAATTAAAATTTCCTGTGGGTCTGCTGACTGAAGGGGATATTCTCAAGTTTCAAGCATTAGGTTTAAGTTGGAATATCGAAGCTCAAACGGTGATGAGTAATCCTCTGTGTTGTCTCCGACCTAATGATACATTATTATCGGCTCATCTGTTGATGCAGCAACGCCACATTCATCGAATACCAATTGTAGGTGATCAAGGTGAACTGATCGGAATTATTACTCCTACGAGTATTTTACAGGCAATTAACCCGATTGATTTATTACAATTAGTTGATGTATTACAGCAAAAAGTCACTCAATTAGAAGCGGAAAAACTGCAATTACTCCAAAGTCAAAATATCAAACTTGAAGAAAAAATTCAAAAACGGACAGAAGCGTTAAAACTAGCGAATCAACGATTGCAATCTGAGATCCAAGAACGAAGTTTAATTGAAGCCAAAATTGCCTTCCAAGCTTCACTTTTAGATCAAGTCCGAAATGCGATTATTGCCACGGACTTAAACGGAAAAATCATCTATTGGAATCAATACGCAGAAACCTTATATCAGTGGAAAGCGAAAGAAGCCGTCGGAAAAAATGTTATTGATTTTTTTGTTCCCCTGGATTATCAAAATTTAGCAGAAGAAATTGTTGAGGAAGTGATAAAAAAAGGATATTGGGAAGGAGAATTTACCACCTCTCGTAAAGATGGGAGTACCTTACCGATTCATGTTTTTGATACTTTAATTCGAGATCAAGCGGGAAATCCAATGGGTTTAATTGGGATTAGTTTTGATATTACTGAACGTAAACAAGCGGAACAAAAATTACAGCAACAGGTACAACGGGAACGGCTTTTTTACCAAACGGCTCTCCATATTCGTCAATCTCTGAATTTAACAGATATTCTCAATAATGCAGTGGTACATATTCGCAGTATTCTCAATTGTGATCGGGTTGTTGTTTATCAATTTGATCCCCTATTTAATGGCATGATTCGGGCGGAATCTGTTGCTGAAGGTTGGATGTCTAGTTTGGGGATATATTTGGAAGATACTTGTTTTAAAACCGGAGGTGTTGTCCATTATTTGCAGGGGAAAAAAACGGTTATTTATGATCTGGAAACGGCTGATTTAACGGAATGTCATAAACAGCTATTAAATCAATTTGAGGTCAAAGCTAATCTAGTTGTACCCATTATCATTCAACCTCAAGATCGAGAAACTGGGAATTCTCTTTGGGGGTTATTAATTGCACATCAATGTTCTGCTCCTCGAAATTGGCATTCCACAGAATTAGAATTATTAGATGAAATTGCTGTTCAACTTTCATTAGGAATTCAACAATCATTACTTTATCAAACAGCCCAAACCGAACTTCAGGAACGCCAAAAAGTTGAACAAAAATTAAGACTTCTGAATCAAGAATTAGAAACAAGAATTCTGGATCGAACCGCTAAATTAGAACGTCAAGAACGTAAATCTCGTCTATTTGCAGAAATCGCTTTAAAAATTCGTCAATCTTTAGATATCAACCAAATTTTACAAACTACTGTCACCGAAGTTCAAAAGATTTTAGATTGCGATCGCCTATTAATTTATCGCGTTTTTTCTAATGGAACAGGACGAGCGATCGCCGAAAGTGTATTACCCGGATGGCGTTCCATTCTCAATGTTAACTTTCCCGAAGAAGTTTTTCCCCCAGAGTATCAACAACTCTATCGTCATGGAACTGTAAAAGCCATTGCAGATATTGATCAAACCTATCAAGAAGTAACACCTTGTTTAGTCGAATTTCTACAGGAATGGCGCGTTAAAGCAAAATTAGTAGTTCCGATTTTACAAAATGATTATTTTTGGGGATTTATGATTGCTCATCACTGTACTTGTCCTCGACAATGGACAGAATTTGAAATTGAACTGATGCGAGAAATAGCCGATCAAGTGGGTGTGGCTTTAGAACAAGCTCAATTAGTAGAAACCATTCGAGAACGAGAACAATTTATTGAAAGGATTGCGGATAATAGCCCGAATATTTTATATATTTATGATTTAGCGCAAAACCGTACTATTTATAGTAGCCAATCTTTAACCCCAATTCTAGGATATACCACCCTAGAAATATCTGAAATGGGTGATGATTTCTTGACGATTTTTCATCCTGATGATCAAGAAACGGTGCGTCAACATCTTCAACAAACCGCCCAACTTAAGGATCGAGAAACTGATTATATTGAGTATCGAATTCAGCATCGAAATGGAGAATGGTTATGGTTTTCGAGTCATGGGACTGTTTTTAAACGAGATCAACAAGGTAATACTCAACAAATTTTAGGGGTCGCTCAAAATATTACCGATCGCAAACAAGCCGAATTAGACTTATATCAAAGCCATCAAATTTTAGAAGCCATTAGTTATGCTCAAGCTCAATTTATTACCGATGGAGATTCCCATTTACTCTTTGAAAATTTACTATCTTCCGTCTTAAAATTAACTGAAAGTCAGTATGCTTTTATGGGAGAAGTCTTCTCTCGCCAGAATGGGGAAGCTTATCTGGAAGAATATTATATGAAAAAACAAGGAAATCCCTATTTAGAGATTCATCCCATGACTCATAGAGTCTGTCACCTAGAACTCGACCCTGGAAAAGGGGAAAAACAGGCGCAAAATTTTAATATAAAAGGATTGTTTTGCACTGTAATTTTAGCGGGTAAACCTGTGGTTATTAATTCCCATCCTATTAACTCAATATCCACCGAAAATTTACCTCAAGATTATCTGTCTTTTACAGCATTTTTAGGGATACCCTTTTATACTCATAAGGAATTATTGGGAGTGGTTTGTGTCGCCAACCGACCCGGAGGTTATGATCAAAATTTGATTAATTATTTGCAACCTTTCTTAGCCACTTGTAGTAATATTATTGAAGCGGATAGAATTGAACGCTTGCATCAAAAAGTCGAAGATAATTTAAAACGTCAATTAGCGGCGGTAGAGGCTTCAATCGATGGCATTTCTATTTTAAAAAATGAAGAATATATTTATGTCAACAATTCCCACTTAAAACTCTTTGGGTATAGCCATCCTGATGAATTATTGGGTAAAAGTTGGCGAGTTCTCTACACACCGGATGTGGTAGAATGGTTTGAAGAAAATGTATTTCCCCTTTTAACACAACAAAAATTTTGGCGAGGAGAAACGATTGCCTTAAGAAAAGATGGTACAACATTTAATCAAGAAGTTTCCTTAACAGTGACAGAAGATGGGGATTATATTTGTGTTTTTCAAGATATTAGTGAACGACAAGCTGCCCTACGAGAACGCAAAAATGCTGAAAATCAACTGCGTCAAACCAATGAACAATTAGCGATCGCTAACGCTCAACTCGCCCGTGCATCCCGTCTTAAAGATGAATTTCTAGCGAACATGAGTCATGAACTGCGAACACCCCTCAACTCAATTTTAGGAATGTCAGAAGTTTTACAAGAAGGAACCTTTGGAGAATTAACTGACCAACAAAATCAAGCTTTAGCAATGATTCACAGAAATGGAAAACACTTACTCGAACTAATTAATGATATTCTCGATCTCTCCAAAATTGAAGCCGGAAAATTCGACTTAGAACGCTCTCCCGTTTCTGTTAATGAACTCTGTCAAAACAGTTTAAGCTTTGTCAAACAACAAGCCCATCAAAAAAATATTCGACTAAGTTATCAAATTGAAGATGTTACAGAAGCACTGAATGTTGATGAACGTCGAATGCGTCAGGTGTTAATTAATTTACTCAATAATGCGGTAAAATTTACCCCCGAAGGCGGGCGAGTTCGACTCGAAGTTCGAGGAGATCTTCAGGAACAAACGATTAGTTTTTCTGTAATTGATAATGGCATTGGGATTACACCCGAAGATCAATCTCGACTGTTTCAAGCCTTTATTCAAATTGATAGCCGTTTATCTCGACGTTATGAAGGCACTGGTTTAGGATTAGTGTTAGTAAAAAAACTGGTGGAAATGCACGGGGGTACAGTGAAGATTGACAGTCAATTGGGAAAAGGCAGTTGCTTTACGCTCACGCTTCCTTGGACTCCTCTATCTTGGGGAGAATATCCAATATTAACTCCAACAGAACTTTTAGATAAATCTCCTGCTTCTCGAAGTGCTTCTAAGGGCTTAAAACGTCCTTTAATTCTATTAGCTGAAGATAATTCTGATAATATTCATACCTTGCTTAATTATTTACAAGCAAAAGGGTTTGATGTAGAAGTGGCTCGAAATGGGATTGAAGCGGTTCAAAAAGCTCGTGATTTGCATCCGCAGGTGATTTTAATGGATATTTCTATGCCCGAAATGGACGGTTTAGAAGCCACACGCCAAATTCGGGCTGATCCACAACTGGCGACCCTTCCCATCATTGCATTAACAGCTTTAGCCATGCAGGGTGATCGAGAACAATGTTTAGCGGCTGGCGTTAATGAATATCTTCCTAAACCCGTCCAACTTCGACAATTAATTCAGTTAATTCAAAGTCTAATCTTAGAAAAAAAAGCCAAGGAATTAGTCAATGAACAGAAATAAAATTCACGCGGAAAAAATGCAAAAGCAAATCTATTTATTTTTAATCGGGATCTTGATCTGTATGAGTTTAGGAATATTAGTCAGTTGTTTTCAACAACCGACAACACCCCTTCTCGTCGGTAGTAACAATTGGCCCGGTTTCGCGCCTTTATATTTAGCCGAGCAGTTAGGTTATTATAAAAACAGTTCTATTAAAATTGTAGATTATCCTTCCACAACTGAAATTAATCGTGCTATTCGCAGTGGGGATTTACAAGTCGGAGGAATCAGTCTTGATGAAACATTACTATTAGCCGAAACTTTTCCAGAAATTCGGCTAATTCTGCTGATTGATTTATCTAATGGTGCTGATGTTATCCTGGGAAAACCGCAGTTAAAAACTCTATCCGATATTCAAGGAAAAAAAGTCGGGGTAGAAAATACAGCATTAGGGGCTTATATGCTGAGTCGGGGACTTGATCAAGCGGGACTTTCGGTGCAAGATATTATCATTGTTTCTTTAGGGTACTCTGAACATGAATCAGCGTTTAAAGAGGGTGAAATTGATGCCGTTGTTACCTTTGAACCTACTCGTTCTAAATTAATCGAAACTGGGGCTAACGTTTTATTTGACAGTAGTAAAATTCCGGGTGAAATTATTGATGTATTGGTGGTGCGTCAAGATATCTTAAAGACTCAGCCTAAAGATTTAGAACAATTAGTTCGCGGTTGGTTTATGGCCTTAGATTATCTCAAAAATCAACCGGAAAGTGCGGCTCAAATTATGGCAAAACGGGGAGGAATCAAGCCAACGGAATTTTTATCTTCTCTGAAACTGCTAAAATTCTTTACTCCCACAGAGAATCAAAAACTCCTCTCTCAAACTGATCCGAGGCTAGTTTATTCTTCTCAAGAATTAGCAAAATTGATGAAAGAAAAGAAACTACTCAACTCGAATATTAGATTTTCATCTTTGTTGGATGATCGTTTTGTGAATCAACTTTCTAAATCCCAGCAATGAAACGTTTAGCTTTTACTTTACCCCTACGATTTGCTATTCCCAGTTTATTACTGTTGATGAGTAGTGGACTGGGTTTATATGGGTTCATAACAGAAGTTAAGAAAACCTATGAATATCAGGAACTCGCAATTTTTCAACAGGCGGATTTTTATAGTGAAAAAACCGTTGACCTGTTGGAATTTATTTTCCGACGGTTCACAAGTTATAATAGCCGTTTAGACACTGCTAAGTTAGTAATTGGTGAAACGGGAGAACAACCGAATTTAGAATTATCTGCTTTCCTAGATGAAGATTCTACCATTATCCTATCAACCCAATATAATTTACAAAAGCAACCCATACTTGATACGGATTTTGCCTATCTTTACCCTAAAATTCAACAGGTTAAAAAGACTCAAACTCAACAGATAGTTTGGTCTGCAAATCGGAAATCTTTAACGGTAACTACTCCTGTAATTCTCCCCCCTAAACCCAATGAATTACGTTCTCAAGTGGGGATATTTCTATCGATTTATGACCTAACTCAATTGAAAAAACAAGCCTATCAAGAGGCTTTAGATCGATCGCTACAAATGAATATAGTAGTGTTAGGTGTTTGTCTATTGGTGTGGTTATTTTTTGAATTGAGTTTAACGAAACGAGTCTCTCGCTTAGTATTGGTTAGTCAAAATTTAGCACAGGGAAATTTAAGCGATCGCAGTCGTTTACCCGGTTCCGATGAACTCGCCCAAATTTCTATAGCCTTTGATCAAATGGCGGATCAAATTGAATTAGACACCTATAGTTTACAACAATCTCAAATCGAATTGCAACAAAAAGCCACAGAATTAGAAAAAGCTCTGACTCAATTAAAACAGACTCAAGCTCAATTAGTTCAAAGTGAAAAAATGTCTAGTTTAGGACAATTAGTAGCGGGAATTGCCCATGAAATTAATAATCCAGTCAGTTTTATTTTTGGCAATATCACTTATGCTAAAGAATATACAGATAGCTTACTCAATTTAATTTCACTCTATCAAACCTGTTATCCTCAAGCCGTGCCCGAAATTCAAGCCGAAATTGATGATTTAGATTTAGAGTTTCTAGAATCTGATCTCCAGAAAATCTTTAATTCTATGCGGGTCGGAAGTCAAAGAATAGCTGATATTGTACAATCCTTACGTTCATTTTCTCGGTTAGATGAAGCCGATCTCAAAACCGTTAATTTGCATGAAAATATTGACAATACCCTGATGATTTTAAAACATCGCTTCAAAGCCCAATCTTCTCGACCGGAAATTAAAATTAGCAAAAATTATGGGAATATTCCCTTAATTAAATGTTATGCAGGTCAACTGAATCAAGTGTTTATGAATATTTTAATCAATGCTATTGATG
This sequence comes from Planktothrix serta PCC 8927, assembly GCF_900010725.2. Taxonomy (NCBI): domain Bacteria; kingdom Bacillati; phylum Cyanobacteriota; class Cyanophyceae; order Oscillatoriales; family Microcoleaceae; genus Planktothrix; species Planktothrix serta. The sequence goes on from NZ_LR734865.1 coordinate 10,600, forward strand.
CGTTGGAAATGAATCAAAAGACTGGGTATTTCAAAGCCTCAAACCAAACGCCTCCTCAAATTTCTATTCATACAGAAACCCTCACCGACTCCCAACAAAAAACCTGGGTACAAATTCAGATTTCTGATAACGGTTTAGGAATGTCTGAAACCGTGAGAACCCGAATTTTTGAACCCTTTTTTACCACTAAACCCGTCGGTCAAGGTACCGGAATGGGTTTAGCGATTAGTTATCAAATTGTGGTAGAAAAACATCAAGGTCAACTCCTCTGTACCTCTCAAAACGGAGAAGGGAGTACCTTTGTAATTACCTTACCTTTATCCCTCGAACCCCCTACAGCGTAGAACATTGAGGCGGTAACACACCTGTAGGCTGTGGTGTTCCTTGGGGGGGATTGGTAACTAATTCTATCGCCCCATCAGCCCGGACAACCCACCCCTGAGCTTCCCGAATTTGGGGGTTAGCCATACTGCGTAGAGGTGCGCCAGCCCCCCGTAGAGACGCGCCAGCCCCCCGTAGAGACGTTGCATGCAACGTCTCTACAGAGTCAACCAAATTAATCCAATTCATGACAGTAGGTTCAGAGGTTAACGCATCATTAGGACTTGGAGGTAAACCCCCCCGTCCGGTAATCACAAATTGATTCCCCTGATCTCCCGAACATCGCGCCGCAATTAAGGTGGTGGGGTCAACTAAATTGGTTGGTAACTCCACTAACCCCGCACTGGGGTCAACTTCTGGACTACTAATTTCCACCGCCCCGCTAAACTCGGCTCCTAAATCACTGGTGGCGGTAATATCACTTTGAGAAGTTTCAAACTCTCGAAACTGAGTCCCAAACACCCCTTGAGCATTAATAATCACCTGTCCTCCTTTCCCCGCCTCCGCATTCGCCGTAATATCACTATTTTCTAAAGCGACTAAATTGGAAGTCCCCAGGGTAATATTCCCCCCGTCAGCGTTTCCCGCATTGGTGGTAATTTGACTCCCCCGCCTCAGTTCTACGCTTTGCGCTGTGACGCGAATGTTTCCCCCCGTACCCGCAACCGTAGCGGCACTGAGGGTACCTTCATGATCCAATAAAACCTGATTCGCTTGAATTTCTAAGTTACCCGCCGCCCCGTCATTGGTTCCTCGCACCCCAATTTCTGCCCCCTGAAGCACCGTTAAGCGTCCGGTATTAATCCGTAAATCCCCCGCATTTCCCGCCCCACTGGTGTTAGATTCAATAGCACTCGGAACAATACCATCGCCAACTGTCCCAAAGGAAACGGATTCAACGGATTGATCAACATTGGTGGCAAACCCAATCACATCAATAGATTCCGAGGCGTTTAACGTTAAATTACCCGCCGACCCTTCGCCTCCGGTCGCCGCCGAAATTTGAGCACCATCCTGTACAACTAACCGTTGGGTATTTACAGTTAAATCCCCCGCCGGGGCGGTGCCTTTTTCTCCCTCGACGGTTAATAGGGAAGAAGACGTTAATAACCCACTTAAAAAACGTCCATCCTCCGACACCCCCCGCAATTCTACGAGATCGGCATTCACGGTTAAATTACCTCCTTTCCCAGCCCCCGCCGCCGATGCAGACACTTGCGCCCCCTCTGCAACGGTAAGTTGACGGGCGTTAACGGTGAGATCTCCAGCACTTCCGGTTCCCAAGGTGGCGGTAAACAATCCCGTCGGGACGACAACACCGACACTCACACCCCGGATTTCTACGATATCAGCATTGAGGTTGAGATCTCCTCCTTTCCCAGCCCCAGAAAGTCCAGGACTGGTAATAATATGGGAATCTTTTAATAGCCGCAATTGGGGAGTAAAAATATTAATATCTCCGGCATTTCCTGTACCAACGGTTCCAGTAATTATAATTGAACCTTGGGCAATATCAGCGAACCGAGATGCCAACACAGTAACATTTCCGCCTGAGCCACTCCCCAAAGTAGATGTTAAAATTCCTGCCCCATTCATGATTTGCAATTGGGCGGTATCGAGGGTAACAGTTCCGGCGGTACCTGTGCCCAAACTCAGGCTAAAAATACCATCAGCAAGACTTTGGGGATTGAACTCTTCTGATACTAATTGTTCCAAAAAAACTAGGGGTTGAGTTCCGACTAAATCAATCGAATTTTTAGCATTAATACTAATATTACCAGCATTCCCTGTGGCAATTGTTGATGAGGAGATAAAAGCCCGATTGTCTAATTGAAATTGTTCGGCTTCGATCTGAATTCCTCCCCCATTTAAGCTATCTAAGGTATTAGAAACAATTCGGGAACCATCGGTTAAGGAAACCTCTCCTCCTTGCAGGGTAATTAATCCTCCTCCGGCTCCACTCGCATCAATTTGACTTTGACGAAACAGTCGAATTGAACCTAACTGAAAATCTGGGGAAGTAAAGCCATAAGCTGAAGGTTGCAACGACCAAGTACCATTCCGTAGGGCTGCTAATTCTATTTTACCTCCAAAAGCGGTAAGATTTCCTTGATTTAAAATTACATCTGAGCCGATTAAACTAATATTTTGACCGGGTTGAACTTGTAATCCTGTATTGGCACTATTTCCATCTATTCCGATGCCTAAACCTTGGGATTGATTAGTAATTGAACCGGGTTGATTTCCGAGTTGTAACCCGATGGGAACATTAACGGTTAATAAAGGTGGAGCTTGGGGGTTTGTGGTGCTAAATTCGCTGCCATTATCAAAAATAATACTGTTAGCGGTACTGGCTGTAAAGGAACCCCCAATATTGAGTTGCGCGTTAGGGCCGAATAATATACCATTGGGATTAATTAGAAATAAATTGGCGGTTCCATTGGCTTGAATTAAGCCTTGGATGTTAGAAATATTAGAGCCCGTAACCCGACTAATAATATTTTGAATAGTAACAGAATTATTGAAAAAGGCGGCACTGCCTTCGGGAATTGAAAACTCTTGGAAACTATGAAATAAATTGATTCCCGTTTCGGTTCCTCCTTCAATCTTGATGATATTGCCATCGGGGGTAACAAGGGTATTTTGAGGTAAAGTTTGATCGGGTATAATTTGGGCGATCGCTTTTGATGAATTTCCACTATTAATTAAGGGAAATATCACCAAAATCAACGTTATTTTTAACAAAAATTGATGATTTTTAATCTGGTATTGAAAAGCTGAAAATTTCATGTTTATACCTTTAATTAAGGGTTCGATTTTTGACTGTAGTGCTACCCGCTAGGGAACAAGAAATAGTAATATTCCATCCTTTAATATTTGCTACAAATACTTGATCGGGTAGCTAATCACTTTTTTCTATTCCCTGTTCCCTGTTCCCTGTTCCCTATTCCCTACTATAGATGCTATTTTAGATTCTCGATTAATCAATTTCCCTGATTTGAAATGGAAACTTGTTTTTTATACATATCCTTTTGAGTTGGCATTTCCTGAGTAATCGGAATTTCAATAATAAATTCTGTTCCTTCTCCGGGGGTAGAAGTACATCGTAAACTGCCTTGATGTTTTTCAATTACAATATGTTGACTAATCGATAAACCTATCCCTGTGCCTTTACCAACGGGTTTTGTCGTAAAGAAAGGTTCAAATAAATGATCAAGCACATCCTCTGATATTCCGCCCGCATTATCAGTAATTTTAATCGAAACATTATGATCATTAACAATCTCTGTTTTAATCAAAATTCGACTCGGTTTAACCAGTAACTCTTCGATATTTTTCTGTTGATTATTCTCTTCAATAGCATCAATCGCATTAGCTAAAATATTCATAAAAACTTGATTCATCTCTCCTCCATAACATTCGACTAAAGGTAAAGAAGGACTATATTCTTTAATAACATGAATTGCAGGATGACCCGATTTAAGTTTTAAGCGATTTTGTAAAATCATTAACGTGCTATCAATGCCTTCATGAATATTAATGGCTTTCATTTTAGAGCCATCCTGACGGGCAAAACTGCGTAAACTTAACACAATTTCTCGAATTCGTTCGGCTCCAACTTGCATCGATTCTAACATTTTGGGCAAATCTTCCAAAATAAAATCTAATTCCACCGCTTCAGATTCCTGTTCAATTGCAGGGTTTCCATCAGGATAATACTGTTGATAAAGTTCAACAATCTTTAAAATATCATCGATATATTCTTGAATATAGGCTAAATTCCCATAGATAAAATTAACAGGATTATTGATTTCATGGGCAATTCCCGCTAACATTTGCCCTAATGCCGACATTTTTTCGCTATTAACCAATTGGGTTTGAGTAATTTTAAGTTGATTTAAAGACTGTTCTAAAGCCTTTTTTATCTGTTCGCATTCGGCAATTTCTTGTTTTAATTTTTCCTGGGATTGAGCTAATTCTTGACTATAACATTCAAGTTGTACCTCTAATTTATTATTAATCTTTTTAAGCTGTAACTTTTCTTGCTTTTGAAGTTCTAATTCCTGTTCTAATAAATGATAGCCGTGAACGAGTCTTTTTCGAGATTGAGCCATTCCCCAATAGTTTTTGACTTTGAGTAAAAATTCCTCTGTTTCTAAACAAGTAAATAGATAATCAATTACCCCCAAACGCAACCCTTTTTTGATCATTTCTGGGTCTTGAGATTCAGTAATAAAAACAATCGGAATATTTTCAGTCAGAGGAGATGTATTCAACTGTTGACAAAATAGAAAATCATTCTCACCGGGTATTGAAACGGCTATAAAAATTAAATCCGGTAGAAAACATTTATTGATGACAAGAGCCGCTTCATCTGGATTCAAAACCAATAAATCAACCTCTGTTTGACTGAATAAATCCAATACTTCCTGGAGGTCTATTGACTGATTATTAACAATTAAGATAGTGGTTAAGTCAGACTGACTCATTGTTTTTTGTCCCCCAATTGATAGGCAAATCCCACTGTTATTGCCTTTGAAACATTGTTTAAACATGGGAGTGGACAACTGACCTTTTCAAAAGATGTATAATTTATTATTTCTTTTAACTGGCTTGCCCCTACAGTCCCTTAAGATTACCCCTGATAGTTAAATCTTACAATATTGTTAGGAAAAGACAGCCAATTTTAACAGTCCGTCATCATCTTTCAGTCGTCGCCGATACGAGGGTAAAATATTCAATACAATTGTAGGGGTAGATTTTGTCAAAATTTCTGTTTTCCACAGATAATCGCAAAAACTCGCCCTAAATCACCCTTAAATGGTAAATAAGACCCCTGTAACGCTCCCACTTCCATATCGCTACTTGCTTTGAATCATCGCAATTTGAGCTTGTCTTAATGCCTTTGTCTTAATCGGATTCGATTCAGAGGGGGATAAAACTCACTCATTAACTCGAAGGTTCCCTAATTGCTAACATACCACAAACTCGCTAATACCGACATCACCCCCATTGATTCCATGAGCTTTCAGTGTCCCGTTTGTAACTCTTCGTATCAAAAACCAATTCCCGAAGCTTGTTTAGTCTGTGGATGGGATTTACAATTCAATCTATCAATACCGTCAGGTTCAGAACCGGATAAAAAACGTTTGGACTGGGCAAAACAAACCTGGAAACGCTTACAAACGCTGGAAGTTTCTCAACCCAAAACTGGTTCAACCTCAAAAAAAAGATTAACAATTGCCGATCTTTTACCTCGGTTACAAACCTTAGAATTAGAACTTCAACAAGCTACCCTAGAACGACAAAACTTACAAAATTCCTTAGACTGGATATTACATTATTTAGAAACTTTAAACCCTGAATTATTAGTTGATCTAACTCCCCCATCCCCTCCCAATTGTGACTCTAACTTTAATTCGACTTCCCCCTTATCGGAAGTGGGGATAGACTATAGTTCACTGATTGAATTATTAGCTCATGGAGATTGGAAAACAGCAGATGAATATACCTGGCAATTAATTTTATATATGGGAGAACGAGAAGCCGAAAAATGGTTAAGATCTGAAGATATTGAACGGTTTCCCTGTGCGGATTTAAACACCCTAAATTGGCTCTGGGAATATTATAGTCAGGGATTATTTAGTTTAACAAATCAATGGCAAATTTTCTATAATTTAGAAGGAGATTATGCAAAATTTTGTGATCAAGTCGGTTGGCGACGGGGAGAAAGTTGGATTTATTATGAAGAATTAGATTTTACCCTAAATGCACCCCCAGGACATTTACCGATTATTGCTTGGCGAAAACGAGCCTGTTATGGTGTAGGAACTACAACCCCAGACGAAAATTTGTTATCATTTTTTACTCGTCTCTCCACCTGTAGTCAGCCTTGAATGGATTAAAATAATAGAATCAACCTATGATTGGGAGTTTTTCTGCTATGAGTGTCATAATTCCTGATGATATCCTCCGAGCATCAAACTTAACCGAGGATGAACTTAAATTAGAAATCGCCATCTTACTCTATCAACAAGGTAAAATTAGCAGTGGTAAAGTCCGAGCCTGGACAGGAATCACAGTCATTGAATTTCAGCATGAACTAGCTAAACGGGGTTTATATATTAACTATGATGTTGAAGATTTCCAATCCGATGTACGAACACTACAATCAATGGGTTTGTTGTGATTATCATTAGTGATACATCACCTATCACCAACTTAGCTGCAATTGGTCAGTTAGATTTATTGCGTCAGTTGTATAGTAGCATTACCATTCCTAAAGCCGTCTATAACGAAATGGTCGGTGTTTCTAAGGTTGTTTCAGGTGCAGTAGAAGTACAAACTTTATCCTGGATTCAGACGAGGGCTGTTGTTAATATTGAACAAGTTACAGAAATTCAGGAGCAGGAGGATAATATTGACTTAGGAGAAGCCGAAGCCATTATTTTATCCCTAGAATTGAAAGCTGATTTACTGTTAATAGATGAACGGAGAGGACGAGCAGTTGCGACCCGATATAGATTAAATGTCACGGGTCTATTGGGAGTCTTATTACAAGCCAAAAAACAGGGTCTAATTCCAGCTATTAAACCCTTAATTGATCAATTAATAGCTCAGGCTAACTTTCGGGTTAGTCCTCAGTTGTATGCAATTGTCTTACAAACTGCTGACGAAACGGTTGTTTGAAATTTCCTCAAGAGCTTACTACGAAATTACTTCGGTTTTTTCAAGATTAACATATCTTGGTAGCTAGTGCCGGGAGTTCGTCCACACCATAATCCATAATATTTAGCTGAAACTGTAAAATCGAGGGCTTCCACCCACTGCATTACTGAAGTTTCTCGATGACCCATTGAAGCTTCAGGAATTTCTAAATCTGAACAGAATGAATCTTCGATTTCATGGATTAAATTTTGAGAACTTTTTCCCGATTTAATCAGTGCTTCTGATTCTTCATTTAATAAAAATAACGTACATAAACACCGTCCTCCGGGTTTGAGAACTCGATAAATTTCTTTAAGATAGTTTTGAACGGCATTAGCATATAAATGGGTAAATACAGAGGTTAAAAAAACAAAATCGAATTGTTCATCAGCATAGGGAAAAGAATAGTTTTCTACTTTAATTGTTCCTTCGGTATTATAGCGTTTATTATAAATATTTGCCCATTGAAAGTTAAAATTAGGTCGATGTTGATGAATAACAGATTGATTCCAATTAATCCATTTTTCAACAATATCAAACCCTTCATAACGGGCAGTATCATCTAAATAATAGGCAAGAGAATAAGCTATACGACCTACGCCACATCCCGCATCTAAGATAGATTCATGGGGTTTTAATTGGGCTTTATTAATAAAATGACCTAAGAAATCACAGGCGACAAATTTAAAACTTCCTCCTACTCCTAGGCGATCTTCTTTTTCGGGAACCGGAAGACTAGATTCTAATAAATTAAATAAAATTTCTCCTTCTTCTCCATTCACTAGAGGAATTAATTGGACTAAATGATTAAATTGCTCTGGGGCAATAACTTCTAAAGGAATATGAATCAAAAATCGAGCTTGATTAGAGTTGGGTAAGGTGGGAAATAGTTGATAAACATCCGGGCTAGGTAGGTTATTTTCAAGTTTAAATTGGGTAATTTCTTGATCGCCAATAATGAGTTTAAAGCCTTCTATTGGTTCCCCAGCAATGGATGTCACCCATCCTTTCAAACAAACATGATCCTGTTCAAGGGTAACGTCCCCTAAACAGCCTTGGATTTTGAGAGGGGGGTTGGAGTCCATAGGATGATTTGTTGTAACTTAAATAGAATAAAAGATTTTTATCTCAATTTTATTGATTTGTCAAGATTAATGTGTTTAAGAAATATAAAATATAAATTTATATTAAAAATAAAACAAAAAAAATAAAATCAAGTATATATTAAGTTATGACTTTTTTTGAGACTAAATAGCAAGACGGAAGACTTTTTGTCTCAACTCTTGTTTGTACTAAAATCCATGTTGACAAAGTTTAAAAATGTAATGGAGACTCTTTAATATGGCTGGAAATCGATATACAGGTAGACTGTTAACTGCTGGTGTTACAGAAACGATTAATGTTCCGGCTTCTGATATTACCCCTCCGGTCAATCAACCCCTTAGAGTTACGGCTTACCCGATCGTGGCTGGCCCTGGCGCACCTCAAACTTTAGATATTCAGTTTACCCCTTCTGCAAATGTGGCTGGATTTCCTTCTGGGGTTAAAGTTGATGATAGTTTTCAGGTGGGAGGGGCTGAAAGTCTCAACTTTAATACGGGTTTTCCTCTGAATACTGGATTAACCCTGAATGTCACGGGCTTCCCACCAACAACGGGCAATTACTTAATAGAAGTTGACTCAGAAGTTCCTAATAATTTTTCATTTCAATCCGATGCTAGAGGAGTTACTGATTTTACACAAGCTGGTTTTGTCGGTCGTTCAGATTTGGATGATTACTATCAAATTGTTGTCGATCAACGTCCGGTTGAAATCACCTTATCTGGATTAAAAGATGATGCTAAAATGGAGTTATATCAACTTCAAAATGGCAACCCTATTTTTATCACATCCTCTGATAATACCGGAAATATTAACGAGGTGATTAGAGATTCTCTGACCGGAGGAACCTATTTAATTCGCGTTACAACTGAGGGCAAAGTTACCACTGATATTACGAATATTACCGATGGTGGCGGAGCTTCTACGCCCTATAATTTAAGTGTGACTCGAAACAGTGGGGGTGATCTGGGAACTCAGACTAATGTAGAACGGTTTTTAAATACACAAATTAGTGGTCACTTCTACACCATTGATCCTTTAGAAATTCAACAAGCAACCACCAACCCCATTTTGCGGAAAGAATTTCCTCCCTTTAGTTCCAGTGGAACATTCACAGCCCAACGGTATAAAAATATTAACAATGGGGCTTATTTTTATGCCACAAATGCTGGAGATGTCGCTAGTGTTCAAGCCTTACAAGCTTGGCAATTAGATGATGCTACCGCTTTCCAAGTTTATCCGATTAATGATCTGACTCGTCCAGCTAATGCGATTCCTGTAGAACGCTTCTACAATACTATTTTAGACGGTCATTTCTATTCAACAAATTCTGCGGATAGTGCGATCGCACGTTCAATTGGATTTATCTCAGAAGGAACTGGTTTCTACGCCTTACCCGCTATTTAGAATTGGCGATTTTAGAGTTAAAGAAACCTTGTAGAGACGTTATATATAACGTCTCTACTTTATGGGTATTACTCACAATTAGACCCTAATAATGGTTCTAAAACCTTGACTATAGCCGCCCGTTGTTCTAAATCATATCCCCAACGTTCTAAAAATTCTTGATAAGTTCCTTCTCCAGTTGTAGCACTGTCAAAAAGTTGTTGAACAAGCGATCGCAAAATCGGTAAATTCAACTGTTGAATTAAATCAGCAGATCGTTGAGAAACCCGTTGTGAACTCTGCTCCATTTCTAAATTATTTTGCCGACCATGATACACCGCCATTGCTGCGGACATCGCTACATTTTTTACTAATAATTCTGAGACAATTTTCGGCGATGTTCTTAACCCGTCAATAATCGTCGCAGTGGGTTGATCACAGCAGGGGCGAGGGTCAGTTAAATAGGTGACAAAAAATCCTCTGGCTCCATTTTGAGTTTTCACTAACTCAGCGATCACCTTTTCAATTTCAGCCTCAAATAACTGTTTTTCTTCGATTTTATTCAACAGCGTTTGAGTAATTTCCATTCCTTGATCAAACGTGATATTTTCGGGAACTGATAGAGGGGATAAATTGAACATAAATATTTTTTGATTCAATTTTTTATCAAGACTTTGAACACACCTAAAACCCAAAAATTTCTGTTAAATACCTTCAACTAAGGCTTGATATTGATCTGCGGATAAGGTATCATCTAAATCACTCAAGTTATCGACTTGAACTTTAATTAACCATCCTTCTCCATAGGGATCCTCAGATATAATTTCAGGGGAATCTTCACGGGTCGTATTGCATTCAATCACTGTACCACTGATCGGTGTATAGACTTGTGCAACCGCTTTCACAGACTCAATTGTTCCAACTTCATCCCCTTTCTCAAACCGAGCATCCTGGTTCGGTAGTTCTACAAAAACAATCTCTCCGAGTTGCTGCACAGCAAACTCAGTAATGCCAATAGTGGCAATTTCACCATCAAGTCTGACGTATTCATGGCTATCTAAATATCTCAGGTCTTCAGGATAGTATGACATAGTGATTCCTTACAATTCCTTAACTCTATTAATTGTTCACCAAATCTATTAAACTACAAAATTAGAATAAAAACAGCTTTGCCCTCTAAAAATCCTCATGAATCGCCAGACTGTAATCAAACGCTTTATTATTGGTGAGTTTTCCCTGAAACGCATGATCCGTTTTCTGATCATTCTCTATGTCGCGGTTGGGGTTTGGGCGTACTTCTATTCAGAACGCTTGATTTTTGTTCCTCAACCTTCCAGTTATCAACTAACTCCAGAATTATTAACCCTAAAAACAGCGCAGGGTGTGAATATCACTGCGTTATATTTACCGAACTCAAAAGCTAAATATACCATTCTCTACAGTCATGGAAATGCCGAAGATTTAGGAGATAATCGCTTTTTATTAGAACGGTTTCGTCAGATGGGATTTGCAGTTTTTTCCTATGATTATCCGGGGTATGGAACCAGTGAAGGAAAACCCTCAGAACAGGGAACTTATCAAGCGATTGATGCTGCTTATAATTATCTCACACAACAGTTAAAAATACCCCCCAATCAGATTATTGTTTATGGCCGTTCTGTCGGTGGGGGGCCATCAGTAGATTTAGCTTCTCGTCAACCGGTGGGGGGGTTAATTCTGGAAAGTACATTTATTAGTACCTTTCGAGTCAAAATAAACTTTCCTTTATATCCTTTTGATCGGTTTGCTAATCTTAGAAAAATTCCTTTAGTTAAAGCTCCAGTTTTAGTGATTCATGGAACCGTTGATCAAGTGATTCCATTTAGTCATGGACAACGATTGTTTAAAGCTGTAAAAACCCCTAAATTATCCTTTTGGCTAGAAGGAGCTAATCATAATAATGTGATTGAAGTCGCAGGCGATCGCTATGAACAAAAATTAAAAGAGTTTATCCAAATTCTTAAACATTAAATCTTCTTGATCCACAGGGGTATTTTTTTTTGCGGACTATAGCGCCTAAAAAATTAATTCCTAAGTCAATTTTTTTGAATAAAAATCTTCATCCGCTTTTTTCAAGGCAGGACGTTCCATTAGCTGCTGTACATAATCCTTAACTGGACAATCTTCTGGGAGCATTCCTAATCGTAATGCCCATATTAATACACCACCTGTCACCACATCCGCAGCACTGAAACGATTATCAACCAGATAGGTTTGAGTTCTCAATAATTCGTTGAGAGGTTGGGTAACTTTATTAAACCAAACTAAGGCTTCTTCAGCCGAAACTTTTGTTTTTTCTTTTTGAGGTAGAAGTTTTTCAGGTAAATTGGGTAAAACATTAAACATAAATTGTTCAACGGGTGCTTCTAAAGTTAAAGAAGCATAAAATAGCCATTGATAGTAATAACTACGAGCCGGAGACATTGGACTGGGTGCTAATTCTTTTTCAGGAAACTTATCGGCTAAATAGGCACAAATGGCGGCGGATTCAAACATGATGATATCGCCATCCACTAAGACAGGAACTTTTCGGTGTGGGTGCAATTTTTCATACCCTGGTTCCTGAGTCATTGCCATCGTCACATACACTAATTCATAGGATATTCCGATCTCTTCTAATATCCAACGGGGACGCACGGCTCTTGTTGTCGGAATGTAATATAACTTCATTTTTTTTCTGGGTTTTTTATCCACCAAAATACAAAAAATATTCTAATATACCCCGAACAAAAGCTCCTATTTTGTATTATTTCTTGACTCATTTCCTATTAACCTGACTCTTGAATTCTAGCTTCCCAATAAAAATAGTTGCTAGGCGTTGAGACTAATTTATAAGTTTTACCTATATTTATAATGAGAAATATATCTTATATTGATATACTTTGAGGACTATCCATATACAAATATCTATGGTATATTTATATTCAACAGTAAAAAATCTATGTAGTTTACCGAAGTCCCTGAGACTTCAAAAAGCTACAAAGTCCCAGGAGTAAGGTTTTACTCCGTTGGAATCTTTCTACAAACTGATCAATAGGTCACACCAATGGCTGATTTTTTTCTCAAGACCATTTGGTGGATACCGTGCTACCCATTAATCGGAGCTTTGTTATCCGCCCTCTGGTTTCCGTCTATTATTCGACGCACTGGCCCCCGTCCCGCCGGATACGTCAATATCATCACCACCTTATTCGCCTTTTTGCATGGGTTATTCGCCCTCACGGAAATTTGGGGCCATCCTCCCCAACGGTTGATTATTCCTTGGTTTAGTATCGTTGACCTCAATTTATCCATACCCCTAGAAATCTCCGTTATCACCGTTGGCGCCACCTTAGTCATTACCGGGTTAAATTTATTAGCCCAAATTTACGCCGTCGGTTACATGGAAATGGACTGGGGATGGGCACGATTCTATTCCCTTTTAGCTTTATTTGAAGCGGGGTTATGTGGATTAGTGCTGTGTAACTCCCTATTCTACAGTTACATTATTCTGGAAATTCTCACCTTGGGAACCTATTTATTAGTAGGTTTGTGGTTTAATCAACCCTTAGTTGTCACCGGGGCGAGAGATGCTTTTTTAACCAAACGGGTTGGAGATTTATTCCTATTAATGGGAGTAGTTGCCCTATTTCCTCTCGCCGGAACTTGGGATTTTACAGAATTAGCTCAATGGTCACAAACCGCCCAAGTTGACCCCAAAGTTGCCACCTTATTAGGGTTAGCATTATTAGCAGGGCCACTGGGAAAATGTGCCCAATTTCCCCTGCATTTATGGTTAGATGAAGCAATGGAAGGCCCCCTTCCTAGTACGATTTTACGCAATTCTGTTGTCGTTGCTTGTGGGGCTTGGGTGTTAGTCAAAATGGAGCCCGTTATTGCTTTATCTCCTTTTGTGATGTCAACTGCGGTATTTATTGGGTTAGCAACATCAGTGGGAGCGAGTTGTATTGCTATTGCTCAAATTGATATTAAACGCGCCCTTTCCTATTCGGTGAGTGCCTATATGGGTATCACCTTTATAGCAGTAGGAACGGGACAAACCCAAGCGGCTTTATCTTTGTTATTAACTTATGCTTTTCCCATGGCTTTATTAGTCATGACCACTGGAGGAATTATTAGTAATAATGTCACCCAAGATTTAACCCAATATGGCGGGTTATGGTCACGACGTCCGATTTCGGGATTGTGTTTTTTAGTAGGAATGGCTGCGTTAATTGCAGTTCCTCCCTTTGGAGGATTTTGGACAATATTAGAGTTAGCAGAAACCCTCTGGAATACTCAACCCGCCATTGGATTTTGCTTGTTTTTAGTCAATGGTTTAACAGCTTTTAGTTTAACTCGTGAATTTGGATTGATTTTTGCCGGAAAACCCAAACAAATGACCACCCGTTCCCCGGAAGTGTTATGGGCGATGGTATTACCGATGACAATTTTAGCGGGATTTTGTTTGCATATTCCTTTATTATTAAAACAGTGGGATTTGTTACCCCAAGGGCAACAAATTAATCTCACCGTTGCTGGATTATTAACAGTTTCAACTCTGGCCGGATGTGGATTGAGTGGATTAATTTATCTCAATAGCAATTGGCTAAAACCGGTTAAACTTCCCTCCCAAGAATTACAAGACTTTTTTGCTTACGATTTTTACACGGCAAAATTGTATCGAGTCACGATTATTTTTGTAGTAGGACTCATCTCTAATATCATGTATTGGGTTGACCGCTATATCGTGGATGGCTTTGTAAATTTAGTGGGACTTGTAACGGTTTTTAGTGGGCAAAGTTTGAAATATAATGTTTCCGGTCAAACCCAATTTTATGCCCTGACGATTATTGTCGGAGTCACTTTATTATTAGGGTTCTTTTCCCTAAATCTGTTTTAAAAATAGCAGTCTTTTGCTGGCTGTTTAAACCTTGAATTAAGTGTGAGGAAATTATGAGCGGAATTCAAAACAATCTCAACGTCTCTCGTCGGAATTTATTAAAATTTGGGGCTGTGGCTGCGGGAACTGCCGCTTTAACCGTCGGTTTAGGAACAAAAGTTGATTGGTTAAACACTAAACCTGCGATTGCTCAGAATAATATTACCCCTAATGAAGCCTTAAACCAACTGTTAGAAGGAAACAAGCGGTTTATCGAAAATAAACGCAAAACTCCGAATCAAACTATGGGACGAATTCAAGAAGTTGCTCAAGGACAAACCCCCTTTGCAGCTATTCTCAGTTGTGCAGATTCACGGGTTCCTTCGGAGATTATTTTTGATCAAGGTTTCGGAGATTTATTCGTGGTTAGAAATGCGGGAAATATTGCTACTCCTGAAGAAATTGGAAGCTTGGAATTTGGAACGTTAGTGTTAGGAGCAAAAGTCCTAATGGTAATTGGGCATAAAAATTGTGGAGCCGTGCAAGCCACCATTGATGGTAATGCCGTCCCCGGTCAAATTGGCAGTATTTTAGACGCAATTAAACCTGCTATTAAGCCCAATCAAACCTTAGAAGAAAGCATCATTTCTAATGTAAAATTAGGAATGACTCGTTTACAAGCTTCTCCCGTTATTTCCCAATTAATCAAAGACGGTAAATTAAAAATAGCCGGGGGTTACTATGACTTAGATACGGGACGGGTAAAAGTGGTTGCTTAAAGCTGCTTAAAGCAAGTTTATAATTAATTCAATTGAATCAGAGATAAGCTTGCTTTTTTGTGATATTCCATCAGCTAGGAAGGACAACATGACCCCAGACTACAATACACCCAATTATACCCGCAGACATTTATTACAATATGGAGTTTGCATTGTGGGAACAGCCTTATTAACGGCTGGAATTACAACAAAAGTTTTAGACCGAGAAAAAAAGAAAACTCTCGGAGAAACTTCCAGTTGTGAACCCCCAGAAATCACCCCAGAAAAAGCATTAGAAACCTTAATGTTAGGAAATCAACGGTTTATGGAAAATAAACAGAAACATCCTAACCAAAATCGGCAACGGATGAAAGAAGTTACCGCAGGTCAAAAACCTTTTGCCGCTATTTTAGGGTGTGCTGACTCCAGAGTACCAACCGAGATTATTTTTGATCAAGGTTTAGGCGATATTTTTGTAGTTCGTAATGCGGGAAATGTTGTTACTCCTGAAGAAATGGGAAGCTTAGAATTTGGAGTTTTAGAATTAGGAATTAAAACAATTATGATTCTAGGTCATGAAAAATGTGGAGCCATTAAAGCGACCCTGGAAGGAAATGCGGTTCCCGGTCAAATTGGCAGTATTATTGATGCCATTAAACCTGCCATCAAAGGTAAACCCACTTGGGAAGAAGCAGTGATTGCTAATGTCAAACTAGAACTAAAACGGTTAAATTCTTCTCCGGTTATTTCTCAATTAATTGCCGATGAAAAATTAAAAGTTGTCGGTGGTTTCTATGAATTAGAGACCGGAGAAGTCAAACTGATTGCCTAAACCTATTCTGGCAATAGAAATGATATTCCCAGAATAGCTCGGATTCTGATAAATCATTTCTATTGCTATTATCCAAACTTTAAAACTCATAATTCCACTGTTTTTAAATTTGGTAAGTTATGATCAATAAAGTTTGGAATCTGAATTTAAAACCCAGCCTTGGCTTGACTTAAATATCCCTGATTTTAATCCCCTAAGCTTATGTTGAGTGCTTTAATTATTATCCCAATTTTGGGAGTTTTGTTAATAGGACTATTGCCTAAACAATTTTCAACCCAGCAAGTTCGTTCCATTGCCTTAGTTATTACCAGTATCATTTTAGTTTGGACAGTAAAACTTGCCTTTGATTTTGATTTAACCAATCCAAATTTTCAGCTACAAGAATATTTGAATTGGATTCCGCAATTAGGATTATCTTACAGTTTAGGCATAGACGGTTTATCCTTTCCCTTAATTGGATTAAGTGGTTTATTAACCTTAATTGCCATTGCCAGCAGTCATGGAAATATTCACCGCCCTCGTTTTTATTACTCCATGATTTTGTTAGTCAATGCAGGCATAGCTGGAGCCTTTTTATCCGAGAATTTACTGCTTTTCGTTCTATTTTATGAACTCGAACTGATTCCCGTATATCTTTTAATTAGTATTTGGGGCAGTGAAAAACGCGCCTATGCGGGGATGAAGTTTCTGATTTATACTGCCCTTTCAGGGATTCTGATTTTAGCCGGATTTTTAGGCATGGCTTGGCTCAGTGAAGCCGGAAGTTTTGATTATTCTGCCATTCAAACCCAAAACTTTGGGTTAAATACTCAGTTAATTTTACTCACGGTTTTACTGTTAGGATTTGGCATCAAAATTCCCTTAGTTCCCTTGCATACTTGGTTGCCCGATGCCTATGTTGAATCTTCTCCCCCCGTGACGATTTTATTAGGAGGAATTCTAGCGAAATTAGGAGCCTATGGTTTAATTCGGTTTGGTTTACAACTGTTTCCTGAAGCTTGGCATATTGTTAGCCCTGGACTGGCAACAATTGGCGTAATTAGTGTGTTATATGGAGCCTTAACTGCCATTGCTCAACAGGATATTAAACGCATGGTAGCTTATAGTTCTATTGGTCACATGGGCTATATTTTAGTTGCAGCAGCAGCAGCTAATGAACTGAGTTTAATTGGGGCAATTGCTCAAATGATTGCTCACGGTTTAATCCTTGCCATTCTATTTCAATTAGTCGGCGTTGTGGAAGAAAAAGTTGGAACCCGTGACTTAAATATTCTCAATGGTTTAATGAACCCCGTTCGCGGTTTACCCCTCACTAGCGCCTTATTAATTATGGCAGGAATGGCGAGTGCTGGTATTCCCGGTTTAGTCGGATTTGTTGCAGAGTTTCCTGTCTTCCAAGGTACATTTTCAGTCTTCCCCATTCAAAGTTTATTGTGTATTATTGCATCCGGTTTAACAGCCGTTTATTTTGTAATTCTCCTCAACCGTACCTGTTTTGGTAAACTCGATAATAGCTTGGCTTATTATCCAAAAGTCACTTTGTCAGAACAAGCTCCCGCCTTAATTTTAGCCGCATTAATTTTCATTCTCGGTATACAACCGACTTGGTTATTTCAATGGATGGAGCCCACTGCAAAATCGATGGTTATTGCCTTAAATAACCCTGTTCCTACCCAAATTGCAATTAAACAATAAACCCCTAAAATATCCAAGAAACCGGGTTTCTAGCTTAAATTTTCAGATGAAATTCAGGATTTGTCTTGAGAAACCCGGTTTCTAGTTCCCCACTTTAACAACAATTAAAACCAGGAAAAAATCATGACAACTGCAACTTTATCTCAAACAAAATTACCCCCCTCAACCCATGAATTTTCCGAGATTATTCACCGCTTAGAAGCGGGGGGTGCAATGTTACCCGATACCCCAGAAAACCTAATGCAAATTATCGGGATTTATAAAGCTTATGCTGTACCGATGGATTTCTATTGGCGGGATTTACTGTACATTGCTGAACAGGTATTTTTAAATCCTTTACCCTTTTTAAAATACTTCATTCCTCAAGAATATTTAGACCTGCATAATCATTATGCGGGAGATGATGCTGATTTAAGAATATGGCGAGGAGAAGCAACTGCACACCCGGAATTATTAGCCTTTATAGAAAAGGGTGAAACGAAAAAAATGCCTAAATTATTGCATCATTTATGGCATGATCGGGTTAATATGGAATTTGCAGAAGCTTGTATGCAGGCGATGTTTTGGCATCGAGATATGGGAGGATTATTTGATCCTTATTTAGATACGGATGAATATAAAGCTAATGCAGATCGAGCGATTAAAGCTTATTTTAAGAAAAATCCGATGATGATGGGATTATATAAACTATTCCCAGATTTATTCATAGAACAGGTAAGAATGATGTCCTATTATAGCAATTTAGGACTGTTTTGGGAAGTCATGGCTCCAGTGTTTTTTGAAATGAGTGATCTCTATGATGAAGGCAAAATTGCTAGTGTTCCTGAAGCGATGAATTTTCTGGTTAATGGGATTTTTGCGATCGCAGGTCGTCCGATTTATCATCACGTTTATATTGATGGGGAATGTTATGAAATTATCCCCAAATCTAAAGGGTTTATGTGGTTATATGAGGCGGCATTACCTTACGTTGAAGCGGTGTTTTATCGCACTTCTCCCTTCCGAGGAACAAAATCCTATAATGCTCAAGCAAAGCAAGTTCCTGATGATCAAAAAGAATTCCATTATGGCATTCTTTATGCTGATATTTTCCCCGTTGGGACTGCGGGAATTCCCCCAACATTATTAATGCAAGATATGTTACATTTCTTACCTCCCTATTTAGTGGAATATTACCAACAATATTGTCGAGGTGAGGATGATATGTTGATTCAGTTAGCGAATAGTTTCCAACGCTCAATGTATTGTGTAACTTCTGCGGTCATTCAAGCGTTACGCACGGCTTTACTGTATCCTTTAGATGATCAAAATCCTAAACATTTGATCGCAAATCGTCAATTTTTTGAAGCTCAATTAGATCGGTTTAAACGTCCTGAAGCACGATTAAGAGATATTCAACGCTCTGATTATCGTTAATTAGAATGTAGGGTGTAGGATGAGTTGTTTAATGTTTATTACATTAACTTTTCTACACCCTCGCTTTATAATAAGGTATGGGGGATTGTTGAAGGAACCACAAAGGCACTAAGACACTAAGAATAAGTTGATATCTTTTAGGATGGGTGGGAAAACCCCACCCCTACGGGTTATTAATTTCCTAATTAGGACACAAAATTAACCCATTAAAATTACGGTATCAATAACATGAATTATGCCATTATCCGCTTCAATATCCGGGGCGAGAACCGTTGCATTTTTGACTTCAAAACCATCGGAACAGTTAATGGGAATGGGTGAACCTTCTAAAGAGGTTACAGAATCCATTTTTTCTAAATCGGCTTTTGTCAGTTTACCCGAAACGACGTGAAATTTTAAAATTCGGGCTAACTGCGGTGGATTTTGAACTAACGTTTGTACAGTTCCAGGGGGAAGTTTAGCAAACGCATCATCATGGGGCGCAAAAACGGTAAATGGGCCAGGACTTTTCAAGGCTTCCACTAAACCTGCGGCTTGAACAGCAGCCACTAAGGTTGTAAATGAACCTGCGCCTACAGCAATATCAACAATATCTGCCATTGAACAAATTCAACCTAATTAAAAAAGAGTTATTCTAAAAATAGTAAACGAATTTTGAACCGGATTAGAACCCATTGCTAGGATTAGAAAAAGTTGGTAATTGGTAAGTGTGGCTGAAGTTAGACATTGACTTGAGATTACTCATCGCTAAACTCCTAACATCACTTCCTAATTGGGTCGAGGTTAATTTCCATAATTCATTCCCATGTATACCATCATTAGCGAGTAGATAAAGTGTACCATTGACATCAACCGGAAGGGAAGGACTAGAACTTCCTTTTCCGGGATTAATATCTGCTACCATCATTGTACCTGTTTCTGTACCATCACTCATCCATAATTCTGTGCCATAAGTTGGATCAGTTGATTGAAAATAAAGGGTATTATTGATTACTCCTAATTCGTCCTCATTCATGAAACTGGAGTTAGGAAAATCTTTAATGAGTGTTGTCCCGATATCTGTACCGTCAGTCTTCCATAATTGAGTCGTTGAGATATAGGTACTCGAATCATATTTGGAAAGTTGAAAATATAAGTTATTGTCAAGAGCTTCCCATTGCGAGATCGAATATTCTCCTAAATCTTTGAGTACACTAACATTGCCATTAGCTCCATCTATTTCCCACAACTGCTTGTTGTATGTATTGGTCAGAGAGTCATAGCTATTAGTTGTAAAATACAGAGTATTGTTAACTGTTGTTAAGTAATCAAAGTAATAATTACCAAAGCCTTGAACTAATACTGTCCCGGCATCTGTGCCATCACTTTTCCATAATTCATGGGTTGTTGTATAGGGTTCTTCCGAGTCTGTAACCAACACAGAGAAGTAAAAATTATTGTTAAGTTTTTCCCAAAATTCATTGAGATTTTTGAGGCTTCCAAAATCTTTTACCAAAGTTGTTCCTGTATCAGTACCATCACTTTTCCAGAGTTGAGAAAATGATGAATCCGCGAAGTATTGACTCCGAACTTCAAAGTATAAGGTATTATTGACAATGGCTGTGTTGTCTTGATAAGCATAATCAAATATAAAATTATCAAATTCTTTAATTAACTCAACTCCTGTATTTGTACTATCGGTTTTCCACAACTGAGCCGTAGAGGTAGAGGCTCCATAATTGTATTTATTAACATCTAAATACAAACTGTTGTTAATTTCTCTGACATTAGATATAACATTGTCGAAATCTTTAACTAAGACTGTTCCAGTTTCTGTACCATCGGTTTTCCATAACTCAGTCGCGTCATAAGATGAGCCTACTGTAAAATAAAGGTTATTTTCAATGGGGATAAAACTATTAATATCTAAGGAACTTCCCAAGTCTTTAACTAACTGAACTCCTGTGTCTGTGCCATCAGTTTTCCACAACTGCAAGCTGGAGGTCATTGTGTTAGGATCTTGATTCAAAACTTCAAAATAGAGGGTATTATTGTTGACATCCAGGGAAGAAGTATTGTAGTATGATGAACCTTGATCTTTAACTAAATTAGTACCCGCTTCTGTGCCATCACTTTTCCACAACTGTTCCTTGGCTGAATAGGCATAATAACGATAAGATTCAGTTTGATCGGCTTGAAAATATAGGGTATTGTTGAAATTTGTTAAATTATCCGCAGAAAGGTCAAACGATGCCGGAAAAATATCTTTAACGAGTTCGGCTTTCCATGGGGAAATGATGGTTAAATCTTGAACCGTTGACATACAATTATGCTCCTTTTTAGAGTTCTAAGTTATTTTGTGAAACGGTTAGGTAAAAATATGACTTTCTAAGAGACTTTCCAAGCAGATGAACCTTTCCGTGTTGCCATTAAGTATATCTACTCTAACAGTTTAATTCTATAAAAAGGGGACTTTTCTTTTCTTAATCATTTCTTCAACAAATTATTTAGATATATATTTATTTATAAACTATTGTTAATATACGAATTGAATTCGTTTTTTAATCTTTTCAGCCTGATTTTATGATTAAATATTAATCATTGTAATTTTTAATTGCTTCGGAAGTTTTGACAACAAGCATAGGTATCAAATAACCCACCCACTAAACTAAAGGTTAGGGCAATGACTAAACAGCCTTGCAACGGATGTCCATCGCCAAAGGTGGAGAGAAATTTGAGCATTTGGTTACAGCCAAACTCCCCTAAGTTTTGGATTAAAGGCAGGTGACTCATGAGGGCAAACATAATTAATCCCATAGCGATCAATAATAAGGGAGCGATGAAACTAAATGTAATCGCCAGAAACAAAGAAAGAATGAAATGAGGTAAAATACTCATAAATCTATCCCTAGAAGGATTTCCTATCTTTTATTTGGATGCTAGTTCCGTTTACCGAAGTTGGATGGGGTATCACGCGAAATCTAACTTGCTAATTTCTAAGATAAGAGCGATCGCTCGTTTTAATCTAATCTGTGAGAAATCTTAAATATAAAGTCAAAAAAATTAAACTTTCTGCTTTATAAATCTTGTTGAAGATTTGTATATTTCTAGTAATGGGTTGTACTTTATACAGTTGTTATTCCCTTGAGCAATTCTAAGACTCGTTCCAGCTTTGGACTTTGGCTACAGCGATTTATAGCCGCCCTGTTATTGGCCGGACAAGTGGTGGTGCATTTACTTCAGGGTAAAATTCACCGTCGTAACACTTTGGAACAAATGGTCACTGTTGGCCCTGAATCCTTAATGATTGCCCTTCTGACCGCTAGTTTTGTGGGGATGGTGTTTACCATTCAAGTGGCGCGAGAATTCGTCGCCTTGGGCGCTGTCAATATTGTTGGGGGAGTTCTGGCCCTGTCTTTGGCCCGTGAACTCAGTCCGGTGTTAACGGCCGTGATTGTTGCGGGTCGGGTTTGTTCAGCTTTTGCGGCAGAAATTGGCACGATGCGGGTCACGGAACAAATTGACGCCCTCTATATGTTGAAAACAGACCCGGTAGATTATTTAGTCATTCCCCGTGTGATTGCTTGTTGTTCGATGTTACCGATTTTAACGATTATTTGTTTAATTACAGGATTAGGAGGAGGATTATTAATTGCTACCAGTATGTACAATATTTCTCCAACGGCTTTTTTAGATTCGGTACGAAATTTTATCCAAGTTTGGGATGTCTGTAGTGGCTTAGTTAAAGGGTTAGTATTTGGGGCGACTATTGCGATTATTGGTACCAGTTGGGGATTAACCACAACAGGGGGTGCAAAAGGCGTAGGTCAATCAACAACAACGGCCGTTGTTACCGCTTTATTATCGATTTTTATCCTCGATTTTTTCCTATCTTGGATTATGTTTCAAGGTATGGGAAGTGCTGTTATTGGTTAATTCAGTTATCCTTGTAGGGGCGGGGTTCTCCCGCCCAGAATCAGAGTTATCTAGGAGTAATCGGGAATCAGCAATGTAAAAGAATATTGATTGCTATACAAACCCCAATTTCCTTTTTCCTGCTATAAGTTTGGTAATATTAATTTAAAGTTTTCCAAATTAGGCATAACCCATGACCACAACACCCACCACCCAAACGTCTAATATTATTGAGTTACCACCCAATTATATTATTCCGATCGTGTTGCTGATTACTGCTTTTCCCCTATTTTTAATTCAAAGATGGGTGAGTTTAGCGATCGCAATTTTTGCCCTCTTTCTTTTTATCCAAACCGCCCTCATTCGTCTACAATTTACCCCAACGGATTTAGATGTCTATCGTTCGGGTAAACTGCTGCGTCGGTTTCCCTATCAAGATTGGATAAACTGGGAAATTTTTTGGACTCCTGTACCGATTTTATTCTATTTTCGAGAAGTCAAAAGTATTCACTTTGTCCCGATTATTTTTGATGCTCAACTGTTACAAACTTGTTTAAAACAATATTGTGGTCATTTGAAACAGAATTAACAATTAAACCCCGAAAGGAAAGAAAATTGAAGATTTCCTGATTTTAGGATGTTTTCAACTTCCTTTCCTTGACTATTTTATTTGGAGATAGGTTTTGTTAAATGATGACAATCCGCATCCTTAACAATCCGAGAATCAATCCTTGCAGGTTGAACTTCAACACCGGGAGGGAGAGGGCGATTTTCAAGATGGAAAACCACTTTTTTACACACGAGTTGGCTACTCCCGACAGAAGCATAATCCCAAATATACACTTCTGAATTCGGGGATGTGGCATTAGCAGGAGGAAGAACCCAGGAACTCAGCAACACGATTTCTAAAGCCACTAAAGCTGCAAGCACAAACTTTAGCATAACTTACTCTTTGTTCTTAAATTGAGGACTACTATTATTATACCCTTGAGTTCAAAAAAGTGATCACATTGCCTAATCTCCAATAGGATTCTATCAAGAAACGGTTTTTTCTATTTTTTGGGGTGCGATCGCTTTTCCATTCACCTCTTGTAAATAAAGCCCTCCAACGGTTATTAAAAATAGAAAGTAACTGACCACCTGCACAAAATATAATTGATCTCGATAGCCAAATAATGCTTTTAAAACGATCCCCGGAAATTGTTTATCGGGTAAAAATCCCTGAGCATTTAAGACCAAATTTCCTAATAAACAAGACGCAGGTTGAGTTAAACATAATCCCGCATATTCAGGATTAATTTGGGCTAATATTCCGACTCCTGCATCTAAATGTTTAAGAACTGAAACCACTAATCCCGCCACGATTAATAATAGAAAAACGCCCATGACTTGAAAAAACAACCGAATATTAATTTTTACACCCCATTTAAAGAGTAATATTCCCAATCCTGCGGCTACAAACAAGCCTAAAATTGCCCCAATAGCAGGCATAATTCCCTGTTCAAATGTAGCTAATATAAAAATAACAGTTTCCAGACCTTCGCGTAAAACCGCAATAAAAATCAATCCAAAAATTCCCCAACCTGCGGCGGTTTTATTTTGAGCAATGGCAGCTTTAACGGCTCCTTCGACTTCCGATTTTAAGGATTTAGCTTGTTGGGTCATCCAAATTAACATCCAACTTAACATGGCGATCGCAAATATTCCAATTCCCGCTTCTAAAAATTCCCCAAAAATTGGAGCATAAGGATGTTCAGAAGTAGCAATTCCTTGAATTAACCAGCCAAATAATATTCCGAAAAAGGTACTGGCAATGATCCCCCCTATCACCCCATAAAATACCCAAGAATTGAGATAACTTTGTTCAGCTTTTTTTAAACAAGCTAGAACAATTCCTACAACTAAAGTAGCTTCAAAGCCTTCTCTTAAAGTAATGAAAAATGTAGGTAATGCTTCCGTCAAATTCATGATCATTTGCTTCAAAATAAGTTAATAATTCTCCAGATTTATAGGATTGAATTTTCCCGCCTATAAATCTGGAGGTTCTCTACTTAACTGAAATCTCGCAACATTTTTTTGATTTCAATATTATGCAACTCTTCCTGACCAATCATGGTACGAGTATATTCTTCCAAATAAATACTCGCATTTTCTACAACTCCCAGCAAATCTTTATACAATTCTAAAGCTTTGCGCTCATGAGCCAAACTTTCCTGTAAAATATCCTTAACGGAATGTTGATAACTTTCCTCAATCGGGGCAATTTTTTGACTCGGATGTCCTTCTAAACCGGTAAGAATTTCTCCCGCTTGTTGGGCATGAAGTAAAGATTCTGTGGCTTGAGCTTTGAAAAATTGTACAATGGGCAAACGATTCGACCCTGTTACCATTAACGAATAATGGGTATAACGCACAACTCCAGCTAATTCAAACTCCATAATCGTGTTGAGCAATTCTATGGCTTTCCCTTGATCGAGCTCTCTCATGGTTTGTCTTTAACCTGAAAATACTTTACTTATTATGACAAGAGTTTCTTCCCTTGGGAAGAAAAAATTAAAATTGTTCTCTATCTTGGGAATTAATTCTTAAGACTTAATTCAGATTTTAATGCCCTAGGGGGGTATTGCCAATGGCAGAAAAAACCTGTTTCCTATAGAATAAAGGATTATATTGAGCCAATTTAGATGAAAAAACAACAAATTCAGCGCAGTTGTCTAATGGGGTTCATGGTAGCTACCCTAATCGGCTGTTCTCAACCTCAGACTCCAACCGTTCAAACGTCCACACCGGAACCTCCCCAAACAACTCCAATCACTCCAAATCAAACCACAATCGGGGAAGTTGGATCAATGCAATTTCGGGCTAATGGAGAAGATTTTGTGCGAAAAGGATTGGTTTCTAAAGATGGGTGGGAGATCAATTTTGATCATGTTTATCTCAACTTTGGTGAAGCAATAGCCTATCAATCTGATCCCCCCTATAATGCGGAAGCCGGAGGAAAACCGATGGCTAAAACTAATATTAGTTTAGTGGATAAGAAAACCGTTGATTTAGCAGAAGGGGATGAAAATGCTCAGGCTATTATCGTTAATGAAGTTCCGGCTCCTCCTGGCAAGTATAACGCAATTTCGTGGAATCTGAACAAGGGAACAGAAGGAATATTAGCAGGTCAAGTTATGGTATTAGAAGGGGTGGCAAAAAAAGGGGATCAACAAGTTCCTTTTATCCTTAAATTTGATCAAGAAATGCAGTTTTTATGTGGAGATTATGTCGGAGAAGAACGCAAGGGAGTTTTGCCACCCGGAGGAAAAGCCGATTTAGAAGCAACCTTCCATTTTGATCATTTATTTGGAGATGGCAAAATCGCAGCAACGGAGGAACTGAATACAACGGCTTTGGGTTTTGAACCCTTAGCAGCAATTGCTGATCAGGGAGAATTATCGGCGGATTTACCGACACTTAAACAGAAGTTATCCGATGCGGATTATCAAAAATTAATGGTGATTTTATCCAATATTGGTCATGTTGGGGAAGGTCATTGTCAAGGATTAACTTTAAATCAGTAAAATCTATTTTCAGGTGTGGGGGATTTTTGGGGATGAAATTTAGATGTCTAGCAGCTTAATTTAGGAGATCTAATAGATGAAATATAAATGGATTTTTGTCATCCTCTTGTTTCCGATTTTGACGGGACAAGAACGAGCGATCGCTCATGGTGCAAAAGCAGAATATAAAATCACTTCAGCCATTGAAATTCAAGCTGAATATGATTCAGGATTTCCCCTAAAAAATGCCCAGGTCACGATTTATGCCCCCGATAATCCTACCCAACCTTGGAAAGAAGGAATAACCGATGCACAAGGCAATTTTACCTTTACACCGGATACCACAAAAACAGGATATTGGGAAGTAAAAGTACGTCAAGCGGGTCATGGAGCATTAATCACTATTCCGATTGAATCTAACAATTCTATTTCTTCAAAATCTACCCCTTTAACTCAAAATAACGCCGAGTTTAGTCCTCTACAAAAAGGCGTAATGATTGCTTCTGTAATTTGGGGTTGTATTGGTACTGCTTTATTCTTCCAGCGAACAAAAGCATCCCCTTTATCCTCAGAACCAGGGAGAGATATAGTTAACGCTAAATCCCAACGTTAAGAGCCGAATTAATTCTTTAGATAGAGGAAAATTCAATCCTAATCTGTAGAATTTTATTATCGGTTTAAATATTCTGAAATAGAGGTCAGAATAAAATGGAATATCACTATATTTATCGAGGGAGATTTTATGCACATTTCCGAAGGAATTCTTCCCGCTAAAATTCTAATTAGTGGCTATGCAATCACCAGTTTAACCCTGTGGTATTCCCTCCGACAACTCAATCGACAATCTAATCCCAGTGAGGGAATTCCGCAAGCTGCTTTACTGACAGCCGCTTTTTTTGTGGCGTCGGGAATTCATCTTCCTATCCCCCCTGCAAGTGTGCATTTTGTCTTAAATGGACTGTTAGGAGCGGTATTAGGTTGGTATGCGTTTCCTGCTATTTTTGTGGGTTTATTATTTCAGGCGGTGATGTTTGGACATGGGGGATTAACAACCCTCGGAATTAATGCAATAATTATGGGAATTCCAGCTTTAATTGCGGGTTTTATTTTTCATATCCGCAACAAAATCAAGCTGAAACTGAGTGAAAATTTATCCTTAAATTTGTTTGGATTTTTATCGGGTACTGTGGGGGTCGGTTTATCGGCTCTTTTATTTTTTAGTATTGTGATTACTCATTTACCCTCAGCTTGGGATCAGGAAACTGAAAAAGTAGCGATTTATGGATTAATGTTAGCTCATGTCCCGTTGATTTTTATTGAGGGGATTTTTACAACAATGGTAGTGAATTTTTTACAGCGAGTTAAACCCGAAATCTTAATTAATTGATCTCTTTCTGTGGTTATCTCCATGAATTTTAGTTTTGATGACTATGCCAATTTTAATTCCCCGGTGCATCGATGGGATGTCCGCACCAAAATTATTGGGCTATTAGCCTTAATGTTTGCCTTTGCTTCAGTGGAGGATTTGCGGTTAGTCCCAGTCATTTTAACGATTACCGTTTTATTTTATTCCCTGTCCCAACTTCCCCTAGAATTTCTCCTGCGTCGGTTAACTTATCCGGGTTTTTTCTTAGTAGGGGTGGTGGGATTATTACCGTTTTTGTCAGGAAATACAATTATTTGGCAGGGAGGGATTATTACCATTAGGCAGGAAGGTTGCCTAGCCCTTTTGTTAATTGTAAGTCGATTTTTAGCGATTTTTACGTTAGGATTAGTCTTATTGGGAACCAGTTCTTTTTTAACCTTAATAAAAGGATTGCGATCGCTCGGTTTATCTCCGATAATAACGGATATCATGTTAATTTCCTATCGTTATTTATTTGAATTAGGACATCAATTCCAAAAAATGCAACGGGCAACCCAATTGCGAGGGTTTCAACCTCGGAATTTAAGTTGGAGGAATTTACAAATTTATGCCGCTTTAACGGGAAGTTTGTTAATCAGAAGTTATCAACAATCCCAACAAGTTTACAAAGCCATGCAATTACGAGGATATGGAACCCCAACTCAACCTCGAACTCAAAAAAAAGTTACCCTAGATGGTTATAGTGCGATCGCCCTATTGCTCACCTTACTAATAGCCTCTAGCTTAATTGGATTGGAACTGTTCCTTTAGTGGATATATAACCTTGAGTTATTCTTATTTAAACTCCTCTATTTCTGTGGTAGGAGATCCTAAACCTCCTATTCCTGCCGTTGTCGTTCAAGATTTAGTCTTTGGTTATCTACAGCAAGATCCAATTTTGCAAGGGATTTCCTTTTCTTTAACCGCCGGAGAACGAATTGCCTTATTGGGACAAACGGGAACCGGAAAAAGTACCTTAATGGAAAATTTAATTGGGTTAAAACAACCGAATTCCGGCCAAATTTGGATTCAAGGAATTCCTGTTCAACTGACTACTTTACCCGAAGTCCGGCGACGGGTGGGATTTTGTTTTCAAGATCCTGATGATCAACTGTTTATGCCTACTATTTTAGAAGATGTGATGTTTGGCCCTGGCAATTATGGCGTTGACCCTGAGCAAGCCTTGGCGCAAGCCTCTCGTCTGTTAGCCGATTTTGGGCTGGCTGACTGTGTAAACCGCTCCGTTTATGAATTATCGGGGGGACAAAAACGACTGGCGGCTTTAGCGGCGG
Organism: Planktothrix serta PCC 8927; assembly: GCF_900010725.2. Classification (NCBI taxonomy): domain Bacteria; kingdom Bacillati; phylum Cyanobacteriota; class Cyanophyceae; order Oscillatoriales; family Microcoleaceae; genus Planktothrix; species Planktothrix serta. The sequence goes on from NZ_LR734865.1 coordinate 39,913, forward strand.
TTTTAGCTTTAGAACCTGCTATTTTAATTTTGGATGAACCTACCAATGGCCTTGATCCCTGGTGGCGTCGGGAACTGGCACAAATTTTATCCCAACTTCCCGTTGAAGTCATGTTAATTGCCTCCCACGATTTACAATGGATTTCCCAAGTCACCCAACGGGCTATGATTCTCAAACAGGGAACTATTCAGGTTGATCAACCCACTGAAGAATTGTTGCAAGATCGCTATACCCTAGAACAGTGTGGTTTACCGTTAGATTATTAAGCGTTCTGAAACAGTCCCCGTCTGTCAATTGGCTGAAAATTGAGTCCCAAATCGTCTAATTCTGACAAAAACCTGTTCTCTCTCGCTTAAAATCGATTGGTACTGCACATTTTTTTAAACAAGGAGACGAAAAATGCAAGAACCCACGAAGATCACGGACACATCCACGTCTAGCGGAGCAAAAATAGACGTGACTGTGGAAACTGGCGGTGCAATTACCTCCACTCCAGCCAATGCCCAGTTTGATGAAATTAAAGAAAAAGTTGTGGTGGTTTTATCGGAACTTCCGGGTTATATCTCTAGTTTTTTTGGCTCCTACCAAAAACCGATTATTACCGTTGTTCTGATTTTAGCTACTATTGTCACCCTCAAGGTATTATTTGCGGTCATTGATGCTCTCAATGATGTCCCTCTTTTAGCTCCCACCTTTGAATTAATTGGCATGGGATATACTGCTTGGTTTGTTTACCGCTACTTACTAAAAGCTTCAACCCGTCAAGAATTAGTTCAAGAATTTAATTCCTACAAAGAACAAATCACTGGAGACTAACTTTAGATATAGGAAGGAGACAGGAGACAGGAGACAGGAGACAGGAGTTAATGATTTACCCCTGCTCCCCCTGCTCCCTATTTCTTCTTCCCCTTGGTTCCATTTCCATCAACAGAAGACTCTGTAGGGATGGCGGGGTCATCTAGTTTGCCTTTTCCATTCCCCGGAAGTTCCAGACAATACCCTGCACCATAGACCGTTTTAATATATCGAGGATGACGAGGATCAGGTTCCATCTTGGTGCGGAGATGACGAATATGAACTCGGATCGTTTCGATATCGTCATTGGGGTCATAACCCCAAACTTCTTTTAAAATTTCACTGGGAGCAACGGTTTGACCATGACGTTGTAGCAAGCAGTGTAAGAGTTCAAATTCCAAATGGGTTAACTTGACGGTCTTCTCAAACCAAATCGCCTCAAACCGCTCAGGAACTAATGTTAGAGAACCGTAGCTCAGGATTTCACTATGTTTAGCCGCTTGCGGAATGCGATCAGTTCGTCGCAACAGTGCTCTCACCCGTGCCAACATTTCTTCTAATTCAAACGGTTTGGTTAGATAATCATCCGCACCCGCATTAAACCCTTCGACTTTGTTTTGGGTTTGTCCCAAAGCGGTTAACATCAGGACGGGAATATCTGCGGTGCGTTCATCCCGACGCAGACGTTGGCAGACGGTAAACCCATCGACTTTGGGTAACATCAAATCCAATATAATCAAGTCGGGCAACAATTGCATTGCCAGAGCTTGTCCTTTTATGCCATCTTCTGCTTGGCTAACTTCGTAACCAGCCATTTCTAGGTTGATGGCTACCAGTTCCGCGATCGCAGGGTCATCATCTATGACTAATATCCGGGGCATCATTTACTCTAGTAATTTGGGCTACGGTCTTCACAGTGTAAGTGAATTGGGTTCCATAATAGAATAGTAAAAAATTTTAAACTTTTGTTAGAACATTTTGGAAAATGTAAAGTTTGATGAACAAAAGGCCACCCCCATATCAGCAATTGTAAAAAGAAGTAACAAACAGGACTCAAAACTGTCCCTCTTCAGGGTATGATGATCGTAAAGGGCTGTATCAGGATATACCCAGTTCTTTAAACCAAAAAGGAGCAATAGACTCATGGCTGTTGAAAAAGTGAACTCATCCTCCAGTCTGGCTGAAGTGATTGATCGGATCTTAGATAAAGGTATTGTCATTGACGCTTGGGTGCGTGTTTCCCTGGTTGGGATCGAACTTATAGCGATAGAAGCGAGAATCGTGATCGCCTCTGTAGAAACCTATCTGAAATATGCAGAAGCCGTTGGTTTAACCGCACAAGCGGCTGTTCCTGCGGTTTAAGATTGACGAAATCGGCAACGGGTATGGAGCCAAAAAAAGCACAGTGATCTGCTAAAGTCATCAAAGACTCCTTTAGCTGGTCATTGTTGGCTAGGGTAACGTTTTATACGGTTGAGCGAGTCAGGGTGTAAGTTGAATTAACGGGATCATTCGTCCCATACCCAATGCCCAATACTACACAACCCAGCGACACGAGGGTTATTCAACAGTGTAAGTTTTGTTAACAGACGCTCATGTATGCTATAGTTTAAGCCATGGCATACATACCACTCAGGAAAGCGGTCGAATTTCTGGGTCTGCATCCCAATACGTTGAGAAAATACGCCGATGAAGGCAAGATCAAAAGCATCAAAAACCCAGCAGGGCAAAGGCTCTACGATGTTGAATCCTATGTCCGGGATACAGTGGTCGCTACCACTGTTTGCTACTGCCGAGTCAGTTCAACAAAACAACAAGATGATCTCGACAGACAAGTCGCCTATATGCAATCCATTTATCCAGACGCAGAAATTGTCCGAGATATCGGTTCAGGACTTAATTTCAAAAGAAAAGGATTGCAAGGGTTACTGGTCAGACTTATGCGAGGTGATCAGCTCACAATTGTTGTTGCCTGTCGAGACAGATTATGTCGATTCGGATTTGAACTATTCGAGTTTATGGCAGAACAAAACGGTGGAAGCATCATGGTTCTCGAAAACTCTGTACATTGTCCAGAAGCCGAACTCACAGGGGATCTTCTCTCCATCCTTCACGTCTTTTCTGGTCGGATGCACGGACTCAGAAGTTACAGCCAAAAAATCAAAGAAGATCCGAATCTACCTAAACCCTGAACAAAAAGGATTGCTCAAACAATGGTTCGGAGTTAGTAGATTTGTCTACAACGAAACCCTTAAATATTTGCAGCAACCTGACACAAAAGCGAACTGGATGGCGATTAAAACAGGAATCTTAAAGGGATTACCTGAATGGGCTAAACCTGTCCCTTATCAAATTAAATCAATAGCCATCAAAGATGCTTGTTTAGCTGTCAAAGCCGCTAAAAAAGGGTTTAAGGCAGATGGTAAGATTCGTCAATGCAAATTTCGCAGTCGTAAAGATGTAAAGCAATCAATTTACATCCCTAAATCAGCGATTAAAGATTGTGGAATTTACCACAGTATATTAGGAGGGTGTAAATTTAAAGAATTACTTCCCGACAATTTTAGCGATGGTCGATTAACGTTAATTTATGGCGAGTATTACTTGACCATCTCCACAAAAGTACAACAACTAAATTCCGAGAATCAAGGGAGAGTTGTTGCCTTAGATCCTGGTGTTCGTACATTCATGACATTTTTTTCTGAAACATCTTTTGGCTGGCTAGGTCAAGACTCTAACTTGCAGATTCAGAAATTATGTTTCCAGTTAGACAAATTAGTTTCCCAATTATCAAAAGCCAAGTGTAAACAGAAAAGAAATCTCAAAAAAGCAGCGAGTAGACTTCGTTGTAAAATCCAGAACTTCGTCAAGGAATTACATCATAAAACAGCTAGATTTTTAGTGGAAAACTTTGATGTAATTTTACTTCCCACGTTTGAAACATCACAGATGGTTTCTAAGTCCAGACGTAAACTTAGAAACAAATCTGTCAGGCAAATGCTGACTCTAAGCCATTATGAGTTTAAGCAATTTCTGAAGTGGAAGGCTTGGGAAAACCATAAAGTTGTGATTGATTGTAACGAAGCCTATACTTCTAAAACGGTGTCATGGACAGGTGAAATTATCAATAATTTAGGTGGAGCAAAAACGATTAAGTCAAACTCCACCCAGTTAAAAATGGACAGAGATCTAAATGGTGCGCGAGGGATCTTCCTTCGTGCATTGGTTGATACGCCTTGGTTGAGAGAGTATCTTAACTTATGTGTTTGTTAGCAAATGTTAGCAAAAAAGTATCGGTTTGGAAATTATGGCTTTAAAAGACAACTGGCAACAAGAACGGATCGGGCGCCAACAGACGGTTCAAGAACGTCAACAGCACGTTCAAACAACACTCGAACTGTGGCAACAGGAGCGCCAAAATCAAGCCTTAGACGATCAAGCAGTTCGACAAGAGTTTGTCACGAATTTGCAACAACAAACCCAAGAGTTGTTAACAAACCATCGAGAAGAACGTTTGTTAGTCGCTGAAGAAATTCAGCAGCAACTCCAAGACTTTATTCAGCAGTTATCCCAAGAGGTGGCGGAGTTTCTGCAACACACCACTCAGGAACGTTCTGAAATAGCAAGTCACCTGCATCAACGGTTATCCCAATTTCGGGAAGACCTGGGAAACACCGTCACCGACCTGTTAGCAGACTATCAGCAACAGCGACTTGAAGCCAGAGAACCCTTACTTGAGGACTTAGCTGTGTTTCGTCAAACCCTATCCCAGGAGGTACAACGGTATTTGGGGGAGTTAGACAGCCTGCACCAGCAAATGGCGCAAGGGTTACAGCAACAACTGCAACAGAGTCGGACAGATAGACAAGAAAGTGTGAAGGCGTTATTTGTAGATCTGGGAGAATTTCGCTCAGAACTGCAAAACTATCACCAGAAACTGCAACAAAGTGTTTGGGGAAATTCCCGTCGGGAACCTCGCCTAGTTCTCACCCCCCAGCGGTCTATTCCTGGGAAAAAACCCATCGCTACTCGCAAATCTGCGCCATCTTCAAAACCTCCTTTAAAAACCAAGCTCACCTCTAAACCCCAAGCTGCACCCCGTTCGGTGCAACCCCAACCCACTATTCCCGCCTTTCAGCTTGAACCTGTGACTCCCGATCAACAGGTTTACAACTATATCCAAAGCCATCAAAACGGCGCTCGGTTAGCGGAAATAGAACAAGCTCTAGGAATTAATCGGGTGCAGACCGTCGATGCGATTCGGGTATTATTACAACAGGGACGTATTTCTCAACGCGATCGCGTTTATATTTCCTCTAAAAAATAGTAGGAGCGAGGTTTCCTCACCCTTGCTAGTTTCTATTCCCTGTTCCCTGCGATAACATTTTATTAAGCCTGCCGATCACGTCTGAACTCGGCAGCATTTAAGCTGTTAATTGTATTAAAAATATGACTACTGTGCTTCAAGCTCGTCCTAAAGGCTTTGTCAATACTCCAGCAATTGAACAACTTACCATTCGAGCGTTGAGGTATCTTCAAAGTGGCTTTTCTCTGCATTTACGGGGGCCAGCCGGAACCGGAAAAACGACTTTCGCCATGCACTTAGCGGATTTATTAAATCGTCCTATTGTCTTAATTTTTGGGGATGACGAACTCAAGTCTTCTGATTTAATTGGCAACCAACTCGGCTATACTCGCAAAAAAGTTGTTGATAACTTTATTCATAGTGTGGTTAAATTAGAAGACGAATTACGCCAAAATTGGATTGATTCTCGTCTAACCTTAGCGTGTAAAGAAGGGTTTACCCTGGTTTATGATGAGTTTAACCGTTCTCGTCCCGAAGTTAATAACGTTTTACTTTCGGCTTTAGAAGAAAAATTATTAGTCTTACCTCCTAATAATAGTCGCTCAGAATATATTCGGGTTAACCCTCATTTTAGAGCCATTTTTACCTCCAACCCGGAAGAATATTGTGGGGTTTATGGTACTCAAGATGCGTTATTAGATCGGTTAATTACCATTGATATGCCAGAACCCGATGACGAAACCCAGCAAGAAATTTTAGTCCAGAAAATCGGCATTTCTACAGAGGATGCTCAAAAAATTATTAAATTAGTCAAAATTTATTTAGAAATAACCACCCATAAAAAAGAAATTAAACCTGTTCAAAATGGAAAATCTCCCCGTCCCCATATTGATAAATCATCGGGTTTAAGACCCGGATTAATTATTGCCAAAATCTGCCATGAACATGAAATTGCTATTGAGGCAGATAGTCAAGATTTTATCGAAGTTTGTGCAGATATATTATTATCTCGTACTGCCTTATCCTCAATGGAAGCACAAAAAAAATTAGAACAAGTGATCAAAACCGTATTCACTAATGGCGACTTTTCTGCTAATAGTGCTTTGCTATCCTCGGAAACGTTATTAACGGAAAAAAACGACTTAGGAATTGAGGAACAAGTTTATCAATATTTACAACAATCTACAGGAGCAAGGGTTTCGGAAATTGAAGTTGCGTTAGGATTAAATCGAGTCCAAACAACCAATGTGTTACGCACTCTGTTAAAACAAGGTTATCTCAAACAGCAGGATAACCGTTTCTTTGCTGTGCAAAAAGAAGGAGAATTAATTCAGCCATGAACTCACAGCAACGTCCCTCAAATCTGCAACGCGGTGTTCCCACATCGACTCAAGGATCGAGTTTAGCCGATATTTTAGAACGGGTATTAGATAAAGGTATTGTTATCGCTGGGGATATTTCTATTTCTGTTGGTTCAACGGAACTCCTCAATATTAGAATTCGGCTGTTAATTGCTTCGGTGGATAAAGCTAGAGAAATTGGGATTAATTGGTGGGAAAGTGACCCTTATTTAAGCAGTCAAACGAAAGTTTTAACCGAAAGTAATCAACAATTATTAGAACAAGTTAAATTATTACAGGAGGAAGTTAAAGCGTTAAAAGCATTAACTTCACAAAAACAACCAGAGGAGTAGAACTTGACATACCCGATTTGTTGGTGGTATTTTTGACAGATATTAGGGTATTAAACCGAAATAACAACTTAACTTTATTATGAAAGTTCAATCTGTAGAGTTAAAATATTTTAAAAAATTTCGGACTTCTCCAGTATTTGATTTTACTGATCCCGAAACGGGATTAGCACGGGATCTGATCGTTCTTATCGGAATGAATGGTTCTGGTAAAACCAGTCTTTTACAGGCAATTGCAGCAACGTTAGGGGAAGCAACAGGGCGATTACGAACACTTTCAGATTTAGAATGGCCAGGATTTAATTATGAATTATTAGGGGCTAATTGGGGCAAGTTTGACCCGGAAGTTAGTTTAAAAGTACAATTTTCTCGATCAGAATTGCAAGCAGTTCGAGAATTCACCCAGAAATTGCAAGAGATGGGGCGTAATTTAATGTCTCCGACTGAGAAATCTATTGTAAATCTCAAGTGGCGAGATAGAAGAGTTCAGGCGGATACTGCTGCTGAATTATTTCAATTTAAAGGACGACAATATGCTAAACAATTGCTTCGATCTGAAGGTTTTCAGGTTTTTGAAAGAGTTGGCACAATTCTTTGGTATACAGAACAGCGAACCTCAACAAGCTTAACACCAGAAGATCCCGATATAAAAATCGAAATTACTCATGATATTATCCGCGATCGCTTATCCAAATGGCGACAGTTTCATCAGGATTTTGTTAATGGTAAATTTGAGAAATTACGGCCTGGACAGAAAGATTTATATGCTGAAATAGAACAAATTTATCGAACCCTTTTCCCAGAACGTAGTTTTGAAGGCCCTATTCTACGAGAAGGGGTTGATGATATTCTCAGTGAGCCCTGGTTTTATCTCTATGATGGCAGAAATCAGTATGAAATTTCAGAGATGTCTGGGGGTGAGCGTGCTACTTTTCCAATGCTGATCGACTTTGCCAGTTGGAATATTCATAACTCGGTTATCTTAATTGATGAAATTGAATTGCACTTACATCCACCCATGCAACAGGCGTTACTCAGAGCTTTACCCAAACTGGGCAAAAATAATCAATTTATTATTACAACTCACTCTGATTATATAGAGCAGTTAGTTCCTGAAGCATATATTATTCGTTTGGAGGCGTGATTATGAGTGTTGTTAGTGGTGGAAAGATTATTTTTTGTGAGGGAAAAGATACCAGCTTAGATTATCAATTACTGAGCAAAATAATTGCAGATATATCAGGCTTTAATACAATTGTTCCTGTTGGAGGTAAGTTTAATTTTTCACTTTTTTCTCAAGGATACTTTGCTCGATATGAAACCATAAATCAACCCTATATCTTTTTTAGTGATCGAGATTTTGATGTTAAACCCACTTCTAATATTCAGTTACTTCTATTTGCCAATAATCAATCAAGGTTTTTAAGTTATCGTGCTTGTATTGAAAATTATTTCTTAGATGCTGATTTGATTCATAACTATTGGTTAGAAAAATTCCAAGGAAGGCAAGAAAATCCTACCACTACATGGGCATATGGAGACTCCCCAGGAATTGACAAAATTTCAGAATGGATTCAAAATAGTGCTATGAGCTTAAAAAATTATCAATCAGTACGATGGGCTTTAGGCGATTTAACAAATATGGGTGCAGCACGGAGACAGCTTAGAACCACCTGGACAGGAAAGAGTGGTCAACTTCCGAATTCATTAACTCTACAAGATTGCAAAACTCAAGCTTTAGAAATGATTAGCGAATTTAGACAAGCTGTTGAGACGGTCACACCAGAAGAATTTGAAAACAGGCTTAATTTGTATCATCAACAGTTTGATCAAGAAGAGTTTTGGATAGAGAAACAGTATTTAATTTGGTTTCATGGTAAAGATATTCAGAAAGAAATGCAAAGACAACAGAATAAATATATTTCTTTAAATAAAGAATTTTTTAAATGGGCAATTCAGAATCTTGATATTAATCAACATCCCGATCTAATACAGTTACGCGAAAGAATTAGGAATCTATGATTAAATGATAGCATGGCTTAATTTCTTAAATCCGGTTTAAATATCGTTCAATTAACACAATCGCAACAATATCATCAATCGGACGGGGTGGGGTTCGCATTCCTTTAGGAATTAAACGAGTTAAGCCTTTGGGGGGATACATTTGCCAATAGCGATCGCGCGCTTCTAAGGTAGAATATCGTTCATTAACTTGAATAATAGATAGAGATTTTGGTAAAATTTCAGTTAGTTTTTGTTTCCACATTTTTGAGGTGGTTTGATCTCCCATCACCACTATCTCAATCGCAAATTGTTGACACAGAGATTGAATTATGGTAGAAACATCCGACGCTAAAATTACCTGATGATAATATAATTGTGAATCCTTACCCATCACCGCAATTCCACATTTTTCTCGACCGGGATCAAAACCTAAAATCATCTTATTTTTTCTCCTGTTCAATAGAATTAGATTGAGAGGTCGAATTTTCTAAATCATTCTGTTTTTCCGGCGATAGATTTGGCAATTCATTGGGATTATTAAGCGATTCCTGTTGACGGGTACTAAAGATCACCTCACCATTGCGACGCGCTAATAAATCCAGTCGTAACGGCCCAATCGTATAGGCATCTTCGGCGGCAACGGCTTGAATTTCTAAGGGTTGATTATGGTCTTGCAATTGTTGGAAAAAACGAATTAATGTATCCATTCTATCATTCCCAATTTGCACTGTTCCATTGACAACCCCAACAAAATGCGCCCGAAAACTGGAGGCATCTAACAATTGTTGCAATTGTTTTTGTAACTGACTATTCGATAAAGTGGAGGGATCAAAAGTTGTTCCAGCAATCAGTTCTCCCGTCGTAAATAATAAGCGATTAGGTTCGGCTTTGGTAAAAACAGAAACCTTGGTTTCACCGACTAAATAATTAGCAGCCGAAATCACTTGCACCACATAATCCCGACCATCATCAATTTCATTAATTAAATCTTCAACTTCTACTTTAGTTATTTGAATTACCCGTGATTGATTGGCATTTTTATTCGCCAATTGTACGGATTCAATCGCCTGAATATTCGCTTCTTGTAAGAGTCTATTAACCGCTTGGATAGAGGTTTTGGGGTCATTAATTCTGACTAATCCACTGGCTAAGATTTGTCCTCGTTCTAAAGCAACATTGCCTTCTCGTAACAGTTGAAAATCGCGTTCAACCAATTCTACTTGCTGGGCTAAAACTTGTTTTTGCTGTTCTAATTTTTCCTGTTCCGTTTCCAATTCTTGCAGACGAGATTCTCGTTTAGCAATAATTTGATCCTGTTCCGTAATTCGTTGTTCCTGTTGTTCGAGTTCTTGATCTTGCTGTTTCATCTCTTGATCTCGTTTAGCAATTTCCCGATCACGAGCCTGAATTTGAGCTTTAACTTGTTCTCGTTGTTGAATTAGGTTTTGACGTTCAGTTCTGAGTTTAGCGATTTCTGCTTGTAAACTTTGTTTTTGTTTAAACACCCCTTGGAGACGATTTTCTGTCCGATTCAGTTCAGCTTCTGTTGCTGTTTTTTCCGATTGAATCCCCTGCAATTGTTTCTGAAGATCTCCCAATTGACTTTGAGTTCGTTGTAATTCTTCTGCTGTTTGAATCGCTTGAGACTGAGCGGTTTGTAGGGATTGATTAATCCCATTCAACTGAGTCATTGCGGTATTCAGTTCGACTCTGGCTTTAGCTAAATCGGTTTCTACTCGTTTTTTTTCATCTTCAGCGCGAGTTAAATCTTTACGAGCATCATTGAGTCGAGTTTGAATTTGATCAATTTGAAAAACGCCCCGACGTAGGGGTTTACTGGAGGCAAATAAAATCCCTAACGTCAATGCCGAAAGCACACTGCCCGTTACAATTGTCACGACCATAGCAGTGTTACGGGGGCGGAGATTGAATAAACTCAGCCTGGCTTTTCCAACTTTCGTTCCCAGGCGATCACTGACAGTGGCAATTACGCCTCCCAGAACTAAGATAGATATAACCAGGATAATTCCTGCGGTCATATCAAAAATTTAACACTGTAGTTTAAATGGATTTGACCCCCTCTAATTCTGAGTTTTTCCTCTGAACTTCAGCTAAATTCTCTCTGGTTCTATTTTCAGGAAAAGACCTGAATCATCTTAAGATTCATCAGCAAAACCTTGAATAGACTAGGTGAATTGTTGGCTTAGGGTAACGGGATTATGGACTGTGATCTTTTTCTTATGAATCGAGATCATGTTTTTTTGCCGCAAATCTCCTAATAAACGGGTAACAGTCACTCGTGTTGAACCAATGGCTTCTGCGATCGCCTGATGGGAGAGCTTTAAGTCAATCCGAATCCCATCTTTACCCGGCACACCAAAATCTCGACAAAGAATTAGAAGAAAACTGACTAATCTTGATCCCATATCTCGGTGAGCTAAGGTTTCAATCATCATCTCTGTTTGTAAAATTCGAGATGATAATCCTCGCAACATTACCATTGGCAATTCGGGATCACTTTTTAGGGCTTTCTCAACTTGTTCAATGGGAACCGAGAGTAGTTCTACAGGGGTAAAGGCGACGGCATGGTAAAACCGATCTGACCGATGACCTGTAATTAAAGATAAAACACCAAATACACTATTTTCTCGAAGTAAAGCAACAGTAATCTCTTCTCCAGCTTCATAGACTCTGGACAGTTTTACCGCACCTTTAATCAGAACATAGACGCGCTCCGCCGGATCGCCGGGAAAGAAGATCGTCTTGCCCCGTTCAAAGCTTTCCACGACGGGTGGGAATGCCCCTCCGCCGATGCTGCGGAACACTTCTGCTAACGGTCTATCATACGTCACGACCCGATCCCTTGCACTAACAATGCCCTAATATATCTTCCGTATTTCAGTTTACGCTAATTGCATCATCTTTCTTCCCCCGGTCAACTCCCGCTAAATCGCTACTCCGATTAGTCCTGCTCTGGCGAAGGATTCAGAGGAAAGCCCTTGGGGGGAATGGACAAATGAATGCCTTTGAGAAGGATACCAGTTGCATATAGAATAATCTATTATGCTGAATTTGAACGGAAAAAACGCACTGGTTACGGGCATTGCCAACAATCGCTCAATTGCGTGGGGCATTGCCCAACAGCTTCACGAAGCTGGAGCTAATATCGGAGTGACCTATCTTCCTGACGAGAAAGGTCGTTTTGAAAAAAAGGTCAAAGAGTTGGTTGAACCCCTCAACCCTAGTTTATTTTTGCCCTGTGATGTCCAGAATGATGCTCAAATTGAGGAGCTTTTTACCGCCATCCGCGACCAGTGGGGACGGATAGATATCCTCATTCATTGTCTGGCTTTTGCTGGAAAAGAGGAACTCTCAGGGGACTTTAGCAATGTATCTCGTGGCGGATTTACCCGCACGTTAGATATTAGTGCTTATTCATTGGTACAACTGAGCGCTGCTGCTAAACCTTTAATGACCCAGGGCGGTAGTATCGTTACCCTAACATATCTCGGCGGTGTGCGGGTGATTCCCAATTACAACGTCATGGGTATTGCTAAGGCGGCTTTGGAAATGAATGTTCGTTACTTGGCGGCGGAGTTAGGGCCATTGGGGATTCGGGTAAATGGCATTTCGGCTGGCCCGATTCGGACTTTAGCTTCTTCAGCAGTTGGCGGCATTTTAGATATGATTCACCACGTTGAAGAAATTGCTCCCCTGAAACGGACTGTGACCCAAACCGAAGTCGGTAACGCTGCGGCTTTCCTCTGTAGTGATTTATCCAGTGGTATTACGGGCCAAATCCTGTATGTCGATTCGGGTTATTGCATCATGGGAATGTAGGATGTTGACTGTTGGCTGTTGACTGTTGACTGTTGACTGTTGACTGTTGGCTGTTGACTGTTGACTGTTGGCTGTTGACTGTTGACTGTTGACTGTTGACTGTTGGCTGTTGACTGTTGACTGTTGACTGTTGACTGTTGACTGTTGACTGTTGGTGCGTGCGCTATCGCTTACGCACCCTACAATTTCCCTCCTGTTCCCTGTTCCCTGATTATGCAAATTAGCGATCGCTCTTCTATTACTAACTCAAATTCTAATTTAGATGTTCTTCCTAGAATTGCAACGGTACACCGAAAAACGGGAGAAACGGATGTTAATGTTACTGTTAATTTAGATGGAACTGGAGCCTGTAATGTGTCTACAGGAGTTCCATTTTTAGATCATATGTTGCATCAAATTTCGTCTCACGGGTTAATTGATTTAGATATTCAAGCCACTGGAGATATTGAAATTGATGATCATCATACTAATGAAGATGTGGGAATTACATTGGGTTTAGCGTTTGCTAAAGCGTTAGGCGATCGCAAAGGAATTGTTCGGTTTGGTCATTTTATCGCCCCTTTAGATGAAGCCTTAGTTCAAGTTGCTTTAGATTTTTCCGGTCGTCCTCATCTAACGTATGGGTTAGAAATTCCGACGCAACGAGTCGGAACTTATGATACTCAATTAGTCCGAGAATTTTTTGTGGCTATTGTTAATAATAGTCAAATGACCTTACATTTACGTCAATTAGATGGAATTAATTCCCATCATATTATTGAAGCTGGCTTTAAAGCTTTTGCGAGAGCGTTAAGAATGGCGGTTGAAANAGCGGCATTTTTTAATTCTTGTAAATTCATGGTTGATTTTTCCTCTTTGTTTATTCAATTATATCTTAATTCAGAAACCACCCCTACAAATAATTTTAAATAGATTTTAATAAAGTTTAATTTAAGATAAACGAGCTAATACTTCTCCTGCGGATAAAATAGTAATCGGGGAGTTAACAAAAGGTTCTCGCTCTAGTAAATGATCAAGAATAATATTAGTATCTAGCAGCACTCTCATTTTAAATATTTCTCCGTCAAGTATTCTTCTTTTAGCGTTTCTCCCTCAATATCATTAGGTGGAGCTATATCTGTTTTTAAAATTCCCCGCAGACGTTCTGTAATTCCATCAGGAACATCAGGACGAGGACGCAATTCTTGAGACAATGAATGAATAATAGACTCTACCAGTAATAACCGTTCATGAACNTAAAGGCGTTTTGTAATTTTGTTGACGGTTGACGGTTGGCTGTTGACGGTTGAGAAATTATGCTACGGTTAGACTATCCTGATTATTGTTTTGATTGAAGTTATGGTTTCTCAACCTGCAACTGTCAACCTAACGGAAATTATCTATCCCGAAAGTGATGGAAAACCGATGGCAAATAACACAGAACAATTTAACTGGATTGTGGCAATTGAACAGAATTTAGAATGGTTATTTGCTGATAATTCTAATGTATTTGTAGCGGGAGATTTATTCTGGTATCCGGTGGAAGGAAAACCGCATATTGTTAACGCACCGGATGTTTTAGTGGTATTGGGAAGACCCAAAGGAAAACGAGGTTCCTATTTACAATGGAAAGAAGACGGAATTTCCCCTAGCGAGTGGGGAGCTATTTTAGTATTATAGAGATAGAGTTTTTAAATTGGCAATTGGCTTTCAATCGATTTTATATGGCTAATGAAATTTCTAGTACAGAACCAGATTGGGAACGGGAAAAATTAAAACAATGGTGGTCTCCTAGCCGTCAACTACTGAAATCAATACGTCAATATCAAAAGTGGAAATCCTATGGCGGGTTATTGGGTGACTTATTCTGTGCTTGGAATGTCCTTAATTACCGATTTTGGAGTTGTGTAACTGGAGCGGATATTCCTTTAAACTGCCAAATTCAGGGGGGGTTACTTATAATTCATCCCAATGGAATTGTGATTCATCCTAGCGCAATGATCGGGCCTAATTGTTTGATTTTGCAACAAGTAACTATTGTGGGAGGAGTAAAAATCGGAGGTCATGTTGATATTGGCGCCGGTGCGAAAATTATACGGCCTGTCAGTATTGGAGATCATGCCAAAATAGGAGCAAATGCAGTGGTTCTTTGTGATATTCCCCCTGGTGCTACTGCGGTGGGAATACCAGCTAAAGTGATTGAAAAACCTCAATAACTAGAAAATATAACTTAGGGCTTGCTGAATTATATTAACGTAATTAAGCATAATTAAGAGTTAAAACTCGCTAAGATTAAGGTTAGATCATCATCGGTTCGTCCGGTTACACGAGGCGATCGCAAAAACCCGATTAATTGTTCCTGAGCATCAATTTCATCGGTGATGGTTTCTACAAATTTAAACAGAGGAGAAAAGAAGGGATGATGGGGTTTTCCTTCGGGCATTTTTAAGGCTAACATTTGTAAGCCATCGGAAAAAGCAGCTAAATATTTAGGTTGTCCTGACCAGAGGTTAAATTGGGCATTTTCAACCGCATTAGGAGAAACTAAAAAGACTGTTTCGTTCAGATATTCTCCACTGGTAGGTATGGTTAATTCCAGAATAGTTCCATTCTTATCTTCCACAACAATAGCCCCATCTCCTACTTGAGCAACGGCGACTAATTTCGGTGTTGCTATGCCTATAATTAAGGTAGTTGCTAACTCTCGAATTTCCGTTTCTTGGGTAACAGATTCCGACTCAATAGCCACCTTAGCATTATTTAAAGCCTCTTTTAAATACTCTTGCCAAGGGATATTTTCAGTATTAATATCACCTAAATTGATCTGTTTTTCCAGAGTTTCTAACGCTATTTTGACAGCAATATTTGCCCCCAAATCTGCTAATTTTGCCGAACCCGCCCCATCTGCAACCGCCAGAATTATCAAATCTGGGGATAACTGTTTAAAACCGTGAGCATCTTGACAGGGAAGATCCTGCTTTTCATGACTTTTTCCTGTCACTGATGCTGATATAATTTTCCAATTACAAACCTGATTCATTATTAATGATTAACTTGTTTAAACACTCACATTTTCTATTCTTAAACTGTTCCCCATCCCGGCGGGGGTAAAGCCACCTGTTCATCGACTTTAGAATGAGAAACTGTTTGCATACTTGTTGATAACCAAATAAACATTTCTCGAAAGTCTAACCCCTTCAATTTTAACGGGGTTCTCTGGACAATTTGAGCCAACCGATCTAAATTTGCCCCTTCTACGCCAACGGCAAAAAATGCGACCTGTTTTTTCAATTCTTCCTCTTGAATGCGTCTAGTAGCTTGTTCTGTCACCCGGTCAGCTTCTCCTTGAGGTTCACCATCGGTAATCATAAACACCCAAGGACGATAATAGGTAATCCCATTATTCCGATATTCTGATTTTCTCGCCGCTACTAAATCTAACGCTTGGCTAATAGCAGTCCCCATAAAGGTTTGACCTTGAGCAGTTAATACTGGAGGTTCAAACTGATCGGCGGTAACGAAATCCTGTACAATTTTAACTTGATTATCAAAGGAAATAATCGCCACTTCTACTCGTTTTTTAGCGAGTTCATCCCGAATTAAATCATTTCTAAACGCCATCAGTCCATCGTTTAAGGCGTCAATGGGAACCCCTTGCATCGATGCGGAGGTATCCAACAACAGCACACAGGGACACCGAGGTTCTGGATTTTCTGCAAATTCAACCGCTTCTTCTAATCTCATGATGGTTTAATTATATCGTTGCTATTACTAGGATACTATCTCTTGTTCCTTTATTGATAGTTTCAATAGATAGAAATATAGTCAAGATTTATTTCCAATCTTCCCAAGACTGATTAAAAATCGACATTCCTGGGAATAAAATCGGATTATTATTGCTTTCTAATAACCGTTGTAACTCCTCTAATAAGGGTTCACGGTAGGGTAAATTATCCACTAATTGATAGGGAAAAAGTTGTTTTTCTAAGCTAAAGGCTGCGGTTGTTCCCGTCGCCGCCCCAACAGACCATTCAAAGGAATGAACCCGATAAGCCGCCGCCGCAATATGAGTGGTAGCGATACTTTTTCCCGCTACTAATAGATTATCAATTTTTTGCGGAATCATGGCTCTTAACGGAATTTGAAACGGATAAGCTTGTCCTTGTCCTCGACGTTCTCCTTCCCGTTCTGTATTCCCTGGAATTTCCGGTGGACTTTGGGTTAAACAGGGGTGAAAATCAATCGCATAATGACCAATTCCAACGGTATCTGCATAAATTGTAGCCCTAGAACGGGGTTGAATATCAGCAATTGTTTCTTGTCCTGAAAGCACGGGTAAACTATCTAATCCTCCTAAGTTTAACCAAAGTAAACGATAGGCTTCTGGGGTTAAATTATCACTATACCAATCTTGGCGAAAGTTATTTCGAGAAATATCAATTTCTGATACCATAAATCCATCTTTATAACCATAAGCGGGACGACCAATAATTCTCCTTCCTTCTCGCATATAGGGATATTTAGATAAGCCATGAACGGTTCCCATTGGAGAGTTTAAGCCGAATAAATAGCGATAATTGGGATGTTTTTCTTTAACACCTTCACCCAGTTGGGAGTCTGTTGTTCCTGCTACTAACCAATAGAAAAAACCTAAAGCATTTTCTTCCCCTTTTCTTAAAGTTTCTGTTCTTAACCCGCCTTTCCAGCCATCGGGTTGCCGTTGACCTGTTGCTTCTAATTGCGATTGTGTTAATATTAAATTATCCTGCGATGTTCCGGGTCGATAATCATTTCCCCATGTCCAATTTTGCATGGAAATATCCCCTGGATAAATCGGCCATTCACGGGGATTCGTAGAGCGTTTTTGTTTGGGTTTTATACTATGAATTCGCCGATAGGTATAGACTAAATTAAAATTTGCTAATCGGGGTAATTCATAACTATAATAAGGTGCATATTGTTCATAGAAGGAGGGTTTTTCGTGGGTTTGGGGATCGGCGGTTGCTTCCATTGCAAAGGTATAGGTAAACCCTTGAGTACAATAGGGATCTCCGGTTAGACTTGATGCAGTAGGTTCTTGAGGTGAACGGGGATCAATTCCGAGTTGATGCGGAATATTAGTTAATCCAATAATTTCTCCGGTTTCTGTCGCTTCAATAATATACCAATCTGCTCCTTGATTGGCTTTGATTTTAGAGGTAAATCGAATAATATTTTTATCAAATCGTTGAGAATTGTTATAATTATAAGCATCATCAATAATCTCAGATAAGGGTTCTGTATTTAAGGGCGGTGTTCCGGGTGCAGGTTGATGTTGAATAGCGATCGCTTCAGTAATTTGATTATCAATAATAGTCATATCTTTAATGACTGTGGAAGGAAACCATTGTAACCTTCCTTTCCCTTTCTTTTCGGCTTGTTTGAACATTTTTAATAATATTTCATTCCCGGCTTCTGGCATAAAACAGGCTTCACTGACCCAACAAGCGCCGGGGTTTAGGAGTCCATATTTATTTTCAATTCCTGCTCGTAATTCTAAATATCCTCTGGGATATAATAAAAGCGATCGTTGAGTCGGTCGTTCATCTAATGCGGAGGTTCCTTGGGCGGAAATTTGACCCCCTACCCAGTCGGTAATTTCCGTTAAACAAACGGTTTTTCCGGCGAGTAACCCTTCATAAGCAGCAGCGCTTCCCGCTAGTCCTCCTCCAACAATTAACAAATCACATTCTACTTTTTGATCAATGCGAGGTGGTGTTGCTAAGGCTAGGGATAAACTTGGATAAAACGAAATTATGCTAACGATGAAACTGATCATCAATTTAGAGGTAATTTTAGTCATATTTGAGCCAAATTTCACACAAATTTAAGGAATTTATCATTTTTCAATATTAAAAAAACTGGGTTTCTGGTTTGAGATTTATTCCTGAATATTGTCCAATAGACAAGATTAAATTCTCATTTCTAACCTAACTGCAATTAAGATCTATAAAATGGAAGGTCATACCTTGAACCGGGTTAAAACCCTAGTGTAATTTTCGGTATTAAATGCTCTGTCCCTCACCCTGATTATGATTGAACTTCTGGCGGTGCTATCTGCTTCAGCCGCAGCAGGATTAAGAATAGCTTTACCCTTGCTGGTCATTGGTTTATTGCAAACTGATTTATGGTCGCGTGTACCCTTTTTATCTCGATTTTCACCGCAGGTTGTTATCGGGGTTCTTGTCAGTTGGTCATTATTTGAAATTTTTGCTTCAAAAAAACTACTGGGACAGCGTATTTTACAAATAATACAATTACTATTTAGCCCCTTTGTGGGTGCTATCATGGGTTTAGCGATCGCAGAAGCTACTAATGTTGAACCTCGCTTATTTTGGATTATTGCAATTGTTAGCGGTTTACTGGCTCTGGTTTTACAATTAGTTCAAACAGGTTTATTTTATCGCTTACGAGGTTTGCCTGTATGGGTGATTGTTGGTCAAGATATTCTCTGTGTTTTCTTAGTCATTTTTGCTTTTGATGCTCCTCAACAGGGAGGGTTAATTGCTTTATTATTATTGTGGCTTTCCATTCGGATTTCTAAAGAATGGTATCGCTGGTACAAAAAACAAGGCAACGCTGGAGAACGCAACCCCCGACGTTATAAACGGGAACCGGATTAACAGGGATGTGGAACAGGCATCTTGCCTGTTCCACAACAGGTTTGATCCTCCTACAGCAAGCCGATGAAATGTAGGGGGCCTTGTCCGGTAATTATTTCTAATAATAAGCCGATCATTCCTAACATAGCTAACCGACCATTCCAAACTTCGGCGGTGGTTGTCAGTCCCCATTCCCAACGTTCTTGAGGATACATCTTGGTTTGTTTACCCGGATGTACCACATCAGAGAACTTAATATTAGGAGAATCTAAAGCTTCTATTACCATTTCTGCTAAATCATTAATAAATACCGGATGGGTATTTAAGGCCGGAACACGATGGAATTTTTCAATACCACATTCTTCCGCCAGTTCCCGATATTCCATATCAATTTCTTCTAAAGTTTCGATATGTTCAGAAACAAAACTAATCGGAACAACCACTATTTCTTTAACCCCTTGTTCTGCCAATTCAGGAATAGCCTCATCTGTATAAGGTTTCAACCATTCCACAGGGCCAACTCGACTTTGATAAGCTAAAACATGGGGGTTAGGACGGTTTAAGGTCTGCATAATTGCAGCCGTACACCCTTCAATTTCATCTCGGTAAGGATCTCCTACTTCTTCGACATAACTAACCGGAACTCCGTGAGCACTAAAGAAAATTGGGACTTGTTCAGGCTGTTCACAATGTTCGATTTCTTGCTCAATTAATTCCACCATTGCTTGTAAATAACCGGGGCGGTTATACCAAGACGGAATCACTGTATAATCAATTTTTTGTAAACTGGGATCTTGTTCCCAAAGTTTTTCTAAAACTCGAAAACTGGAACCACTTGTACTAATTGAAAATTGCGGATATAAAGGTAAAATAACTAACTGCTCGATTTGATCGCGTTTGATTTTAGCGATCGCTTCTTCGGTAAACGGGTTCCAATAGCGCATCCCCACATACACCCGAATATCCTGGCCTTTGTCTTGTAAAGATGCTTGTAAAGCAAGAGCCTGCTCTTCTGTAATTCGCCGCAAGGGAGAACCGCCCCCAATGGCTTTATAATTTTCTTGGGATTTCTGATAGCGCAGGGTCGAAATCATCCAGGCCAGGGGTTTTTGCATCCAAACAAAAGGCAAACGGATAATTTCTGGGTCTGAAAATAGATTATACAAAAAGGGGCGAACATCTTGCAGTTGCTCTGGCCCGCCCAGATTTAGCAGTAAGACTCCGACTCGTCCCATAGCGGATACTTCCTATCCTAAGATTTGTTAACTATTTTAATAATATATTGTCCTTGTGGGTTAGTCGATCTTTTCGTTCATAAAAAATTTTCTCATTATGGCAACAATTCTCAGAAGCTTAAGTTACCGCTATCAATGGCTCTATGATACGATTTCCCGACTGGCGGCGTTAAGTGTCGGGGGAGAACGTCGGTTTCGGGAGTTACCCTTAACGGGGTTAACCGTAAACCCGGAAACTCAAATTCTGGACTTATGTTGTGGAAGTGGACAAGCAACATCGGTATTAGTTGAGTATTCCCAAAATGTTACAGGTCTGGATGCGTCTCCTCTATCCCTCAAACGCGCTAAAAATAATGTTCCTCAAGCGCAATATGTAGAAGCGTTTGCCGAAAATATGCCCTTTACTGATCACAGCTTTGATCTCGTTCACACCAGTGCTGCTTTACATGAGATGAACCCTGAACAATTGAAACAAATTCTCAATGAAGTTTATCGTGTTCTCAAACCGGGAGGAATTTTTACCCTCGTTGACTTTCATTCGCCCACTAATCCCCTATTCTGGCCAGGGGTAGCGATGTTTCTCTGGTTATTTGAAACGGAAACGGCTTGGCAACTGTTAAAAACAGATTTAGTTCAAACCCTATCACAAATTGGCTTTAATGTCAATCCCCCTCAACTTTATGCTGGCGGAAGTTTACAAGTGATTCAGGGGGTTAAACCTTAATAAAAACCGGGTTTCTTTTCAAAATTATTAATAACAAACCAAAGATTTGTATAGAAACCTGGTTTCTAATCTGGGGTGGGGTCGGTGTTTAGAAATCGGGTTTCTTTTCCAGATTATCGGTAACAAACACAAGATTTGTACAGAAACCCGATTTCTTATTCTTGGGTGGGGTTGGGCGGGTTTATCAAGGTTAATTGTAGGATGTGAAAGATGGGAGAGAACCCGCCCCTACAGATAATTTTAAATAGATTTTAATAAAGTTTAATTTAAGATAAACGAGCTAATACTTCCCCTGCGGATAAAATAGTAATCGGGGAGTTAACAAATCCTTGTAAATCACGGGTAACAATTGCATCCAAGTTTTCATTCATTGCACAAGCGAGTTGAACTGCATCTTCAAAATCGTCTAAATTTAAAGCCAGTGCTGTTTTAAGAATATCTTGATTAACAGCACAAACTTCTAATGTTAATAACAAATCAGAAACATACTGTTTACCGATTTGGGCATTTCTCTGTTTTTTGACAATATAAAAAATATCAGTTAATGTCGTTGCTGTTACATAACCGATGATTTGACCGGATCGAATTCCCTGAAATAACCGATCAGCATCTTCAAAAAAGGGCATCCTAGCCAGTAAACTATCTAAAATAATATTAGTATCTAGTAATATCCTCATTTGAGATACTTCTCCGTTAAACTTTCATCTTTTAATCTTTCTACATCTTCATCAGTTAATTCAACGTTATCCGTTTTTAAACTTCCCCGCAAACGTTCCCAAACTCCATCAGGAACATCAGGACGAGGACGCAATTCTTGAGACAATGAATGAATAATAGACTCTACCAGTAATAACCGTTCATGAACGGGAAGTTGATAAGCAGCATTTTTTAACTCTTGTAAATTCATGGTGGATTTTTCCTCTTTGTTTATTCAATTATATCTAATTTAATTTTTTACCTGTGTATAAACAGCTTCAACTCTCAATTTTTAGATCATCTTCAGAACAAATATTCCTCTTCTGTCACTCTCAGATTATCGTTTAACTAATTTTCAAGACACAGAAAAATGGTGGAAAATCATTATTAAGCTAACAATAATCGTCCTTTAGGTTCAGGAATAGAACGTCCTAACTCTTGCGCCGTTTCAATCCATTCTTGCATAATAATTTCTACATTTTCTAATGCTTCTTGATAGGTTTTTCCATCCGCAGCACATCCAGGTAATTCTGGTACTTCTGCAATGAACGCTTGATCTTCATGACTCCAATAAATCACTATTTCATATCGTAGCATTTTAATTCTTTGAGGGTTGAGACTGGATAATTTCTTGCAATTTCTGTTTAACTTCTGGTTTCACATTTAAGTCCACATCAGGATCACCCAAATATTCCTCTAGGCATTGCTCAACGGTATGTCGAATTAAATCTTGAAGTTGTTCTACAGTCAGATTACTTACTAACATTGTTAATCTCCTCATTCTTAACTGTTTGAATTAATTATATCAAAATTAAACAAAAGATTAAAATAGGCAAAAGAAGAATATTCTCCTTTTGCCTGATACCAATTAAATGAATATAAAAAAAGAGCAGTTTATAGCCTCCCAGAAATTAGTCATTCGGTGAGAGAGTTTTCTCCGCTTTGCGTTTTTCCCTCAGACGTTTCCGGTGTGCCATCGCTGCTTCTACGGGGAAACCAACAACGGGAATTACCTGATCTTGACGTTCTGCTTCTAACCGTTTCAGTTCAGTGTAATTAACCCAATGAATACAATTGACCGGACAAGTATCAATGGCTTCCTGTATTAACGCGGATGTATCGCCATCCTGTCGAAAAACACGCGCTCGACCATAATCTTCTTGAATAAAAAAAGTATTCCGAGCGACGTGGGAACAGTGTTTACACCCAATACAGGTGAGTTCATCTACATAAACCCCTTTTTGTCGTAATACACCGCCGAGTTCCGGCTCAAACCCCGAACGTTCCGGCGCATTTCGCAAAAATCCGCCCAATTCTGGTTCAAACCCAGAACGTTCAGACACGGGATCAGTTAGCGATACAGACCCATCAGACATTAGGCACTCCAGCGTTGTAAAACTAAGCGGATGGAACCATCTTGATGATTTTGTTGTTCAGAAACTTGAAACCCTTGTTTGGCGGTTTCGTTAACAACAGTTTGGTAAGCATACCGTTGAGTGATTTTGCTTAAAAACCGATCAACGGGAACTGCTTGTTGCCAAAATTGTAAATCAGCAACAAACTCATATTCTTGGCCATTCCAAGTAAAGCCTAGGTCATAACCATTTTCTTGCTCAATGACCACTTGAGCGGGACGGGTTTGACCTTGATAACCGCGCACCTCTTGAGGGCCAGCTTTCCAGTCAATGCCCAGATCGCTTAAAGCAGTTTGTAATGAGGTCAGATTCCGAATTTGGGTTTTGATTTGGCTAAAGTGTGACATAGTTGGCGATTTTTAACGAGATTTTCAGTGAACTCAAAAACAGAATTTACCAATGGCTCGAACCCACTTGGGTTGTCGCGGTCTCGGACTGTTGTTGGGTACGGGCGTAATACTCAGAAGTGGTTTCCTGAGTTAGTACGATGCCTAATTCGGCTTCGAGAGCGGCGGTTACTTCCGCACAGGAAGCCCCAACAATGCCAGTAACTTTCTCCTGCACACGGCCATCTGGATAGATGATGAATTCTAACGTTTCCATTATGCTAGGGGAATGGCGAGAACATACACCGAGGGTTGACCGTTGACGGTTGACCGTTGACTGTTAACCGACAACTAACAACCGATCATCCTTTTGTTGATTGGCCGTTTGACTCGAAATGTCCGTACATCAATTTTGACGAATCGATCAGAAACGAGTCACAACTTAACAAAAGTTATTAATACTTGAAGCAGTAGGTCAATTATATGTTAACTTTATCCTAAATTTTCAATCCCAGTCTTAAGAAAATCCTCGGAAACCTCTATAATCTGGGGAGGACTATTGATGAGCTTTTTTTCTATAGCAATCTGCTTTGAGGTTGTAACATTTTATCGTAGGGGTGGCGTCCCTCCCATTGGTGTCAACTTAAGTCATAATGCCCTGAACTAAAGTTCGGGCTAAAAGCTAAAGTCATCTAAAGATGACTAAGATCATTCTCCATTAACCCGTTTTAACGGGTTTAAGCTTTGAGCCTGAAATTTATTTCAAGGCTTTTGGCGCGATTGTTGACACCAATGCGTCCCTCCCAACCCAGGCGCAAAGAGGGTTGGGAGGGACGCCACCCCTACAGTGAGGATTTGTTCTATAATCTCTCTAATCGCTATCGCGCCGTTAACACCCCAAACCGTTATGCAGCTTGCTCCTAAACCTCTGACTGATAAAACTTTAACTCCACCCCAAACCGAAAGGATTATTTTAGATGTGGGGGGAATGCAGTGTGCTGGATGTGTTAAAGCGGTGGAACGTCAACTCATCCAACAACCGGGGGTAATTTCTGCTTCTGTGAATTTAGCGACAGAAGTAGCAACGGTTGAATGCGAAGCGAACCAAATTAAACCAGAAAATCTGGCTGAAATTTTAACAAATACCGGGTTTCCCAGCCAACCTCGTAATTTAACCTCCTCCGCTACGGACAAATTAAAGGCGTTACAAGAGCGACATCGCCAAGACATGGGAAAACAAATTCAACGCATTGTTACCTGTGGTCTGTTATTATTATTATCAAGTATTGGGCATTTACATCATTTTGGCTTTCCCCATATTCCCCTTCTCAGTAATATTTGGTTTCATTGGGGACTGGCTACAATTGCGTTATTATTTCCGGCGCGTTCTATTATTATTGATGGGGGGCGCAGTTTATTAAATAATGCTCCCAATATGAATACATTGGTGGGACTGGGAACGCTCACGGCTTATTTAACCAGTTTTGTGGCGCTATTATTTCCCCAATTAGGTTGGGAATGTTTCTTTGATGAACCCGTGATGTTATTGGGGTTTATTTTATTAGGAAAAACCCTAGAACAGCACGCTCGACAACGAGCCGCCACCGCCTTTCAATCTTTAATTGCTTTACAACCCACCACCGCCCGTTTAATCCCCCCTCAATCTCAAGATAATTCAATTTTGAATAGTGTAGAAATTCCCTCCGAACAAGTCAAAGTTGGGGAATGGTTACAAGTATTACCCGGTGAAAAAATACCCGTTGATGGCGAAATTCGGTTTGGAACAACCACCGTCGATGAATCGATGTTAACGGGGGAATCGATGCCAATTTTAAAACAAATTGATGATAGTATTTCAGCCGGAACGATTAATCAGTCGGGAGTGATTTTAATCGAAGCAACCCGCACGGGTTCTGATACTATTTTAGCACAAATTGTACAATTAGTAGAAACCGCCCAAACTCGCAAAGCTCCCATACAGAAATTAGCGGATACAGTTGCGGGATATTTTACTTATTTTGTAATGACTTTAGCGAGTTTAACCTTTTTATTTTGGTATGGTTTAGGAACTCGGATTTGGTCAGATGTAATCCCCTTAGCCGGGGTGGAAATAGCGACAAATGCTCCTTTATTATTAAGTTTAAAATTAGCAATTGCGGTATTAGTCATTGCTTGTCCCTGTGCGTTAGGATTAGCAACACCCACTGCTATTTTAGTGGGTTCGGGAATGGGTGCAGAAAGGGGATTATTAATTAAAGGCGGGGATATTTTAGAACGAGTCCATCAACTGAATACGATTGTTTTTGATAAGACCGGAACCTTAACCACAGGTTCTCCCACAGTAACAGATTGTATTTCAATTTCTGAGTTATCTCCCCAAGAAATATTACAGTTATCTGCAACAGTAGAACAAGGTTCAAATCATCCTATTTCTCAAGGGATTTTAACAGCAGCTAAACAGCAGAATTTACCCTTATTAACCGCATCGGATTTTCAAACAAAACCGGGGTTAGGGGTATCGGCTATTATCGATAATCAAATAATATTTGTCGGGAATTTAGCCGGATTAATTGAATCTAATATTATTCCTCCTCAACCCTTACCCGAATTTTTAGGAAAAACCATAGTTTATATCGCTATTGACGGTAAAGTTATGGGGTTGATGGCAATGAGTGACCCCCTGAAAAGTGATTCTAAATTAACCGTTGAACAGTTAAAAAACATGGGGTTAAGGGTAATATTATTAACAGGCGATCGCCAATCCGTTGCTGAAGCGATCGCATCTGAGTTAAACTTACAATCAGAGGATATTTTTGCCGAAGTTCGACCCGAAGGCAAAGTTAATGTGATTCAAACTTTACAACAACAGGGTGAAGTTGTAGCAATGGTGGGAGATGGAATTAACGATGCACCCGCCTTAGCACAAGCTGATATTGGTATTGGGTTACAAACAGGAACAGATGTGGCGAATGAAACGGCAGATATTGTATTAATGCGAAATTCATTAATGGATATTGTTGATTCTATCCAATTAAGTCGCGCTACTTTTAATAAAATTCGTCAAAATCTATTCTGGGCTTTCGGTTATAATATTGTAGCAATTCCCCTCGCGGCTGGGTTTTTATTCCCCAAATTTGGAATATTATTAAGTCCTTCCACCGCAGGTGCTTTAATGGCGTTAAGTTCCGTTACTGTTGTCACCAATTCGTTATTATTACGTCGTCAAGTTCAACGTTAGCAAATCCGCGTTATTCTTCACAATCCTCGGCTTCTCCTTCTTCGATTTCTACTTCTTCTAAGGATTGTCCATGTCTACTTAGTAAACGCCAAAGATCGTCATAGAAAAAGTAATCAATTGTTTGAATATGTTGTGAGAGTAAAGAGTCGCTAACCATATTGGGTCGAATATCACAATAATATACACCATCTAATGGGTTTAGCCTAATAGCGTAAGCTTTGAAATGTCCTGACAGAAAAGTTGAATTAATACCATATTTGTTTAATTGCTTTGTCTTCTTTCTTTGCACATCATTCAGAAAAATAGCAATGTGAGGTAGATTAGTAGCAGTTAACTTGTTGTACAGAAACTTATCTACAAAAATTTTGTCGATCCGATCTTTACTTGAAGTTTTCACTGAACCAATAATTTTAAGCTGATCTTGTTCACTAATTAGTAAATCATGTTGATAACTCATATTAAATAGGAATTCGCCGTTATCATCCTTAATTGGGACTTGTGCTGTTCCAGCAACACAGTCTATATCTAACTCCGCAATGATAAGGCGAATCAAACGCTCAAAAAGATCTCCATTTACCTTGCGGGCTTGATTAGATTTTCCTGAAGGTAAGGCATCAAGGGCAGCACCAATAGATTGCTGAATAGTATAGATAGTACGAACTAAAACTTGCCTTAACCGATTATCAGGCAACTGTCTATCTCTTTCTCTTAACTGTGTAAGAACTTGCAAAAATTTTACAGAAGCATCCTCAAAAATAGCTTGTTCATACATTAATAAGGTATTAACTGGACGTGTAATATTGTAGAAACCATCTTTCTGATACTGATAGAATTGGTAGTGATTTTCGTTCTGTGAAACTATTCGGGCTTGTAAACCTGTTTCAATAAACTGCAAATATCTTTTGCAGAAGTTTATATAATCTTGAAGAGTTTGAAAACGTTCTTTATCAGTTGCATAATTAACTAAACTCGTTAAACTCATCGTATAGACTCTCTCCTTTCGGCATTTTTACGATCAAAAGCAATCCATTCATCTTTTGTCATCCGGCGAACATTTTCTATACGTCCAAATGCCCAATCATTGTATTCCATATTCAGATCACAGCCCATCCACCGCCGATTTAGTTGTTCTGCGACCACGAGCGTTGTTCCTGACCCTGAAAATGGATCGATAACTAAATCCCCTTCATTAGAGGACGCAAGAACTAACTTTCTTAATAGCTCTTCGGGTTTTTGTGTAGGGTGAGGTGTTGTCTCACCCATGCCATTACAAGTAGTAGGAATCTCTATAACATCTTTAGGTTTTGCACCTTTAGGATTAGGTGTCCAATTATCACGTTTCTTCTTTGATCCTTTTCCGTAAGCACTCGTTTCTGCTTGTGGGTGGGACGGGTATTTTAACGTATGTGCGCCATAAGGAATTCGTACATCGTCCATGTTCAGTTTAACTTGATTAGATTTACGAAAATGAATAATACTTTCATGGGAACGTCCCCAATCATTACCTAAATTTGCTTTATTCTTGTAATGCCAAATTAACCAACGACAACTCTTGAAATACTTTGATGCTGGATGCTTTAGATCGGCTAAGATTTCAGAAAAACCACAAATGTAGAGAGAACCCGTTGATTTCAAAATACGCGAGGCTTCACTGATCCATTGAAGCGACCATTCAATGTACTGCTCTTGATTCTCGAAACTATCCCACTCAGCTTTTTTAATATTGTAGGGCGGATCAGCAAAAACTAGGTCAATGCTCTCAGAATCAAGGGATTTGAGCCAATCAATTGAATCACCTTGATAAAGTTGCCCATGAAGGTGTGAATATTGCAGTTGAAATGCTTTAGTTAAAGGTTTTGATGCTTGCTTCCTAATTGGCTGTGTTTCAACAATTTCTAGGGAAATTTGCGTCATACTTATGGGCTGATCAGAACTGACCAATGTTAATTATTCCTCGCTATTGTGTTAACAAATAGAAAACAATTATACTAAACTTTTATACTATGTTTAGATTTTCCTGGAAACTAGGAACACCGGAGGAAAAGATTTCGTACAGCTTGGTTTCAGGAGCCATCGTTATCCTAAACGTGATAGCGACTGCTATAAATCCTATTTCCTCTGAACAATCAACACAAAACCGGGCGCATGATGTATAACATAATAAAGCACACTTTTTCTTGGGTTAATTGAGAATATAGAGAACGCTATCGTAATATTAACAAAAGCATCTGAAATAAGCCAATAATCACACCTAAAATTCCGCCTAAATTAACAATCGCCTGTAATTCACTTTTAACAATACCATTAATTGCTGTTTCCAAGTCTTCAGGAGAAGTCCCCTTCACCCGATCAATAATTACCTGTTCAATATTCAGAATCGGAATCACTTGCGCCATGATTTTTTCTAAATCCTGTTCTAAATACCGTTCCAAAATCAATGCTAATTCTTGACTGACTAATTCTAAAGATGTATTCATCACTGGAGAATTTTGTAACCGTTTTAAGATCCAAGTCGAAATATGATCCCAATCAATGGATTGACTTAACCCTTGAAGTACATCTATTCCCTGTTCCTGAATATAGGTTCTTACGGCATCTCGCAGGGTTTTTCGTAACTGTTTAACTGTAGAAACAGGTAAATTTTGTAAGGAAATATTCTGTAACCATTCTTGCAATCGTTCTCGGATTCCTAAAGATTTAATTAATTCTGCTAATCGACGATTGGTTTCCTCTTTTTCATCTAAACAAAATGTTCGCAGCCGGGTTAAACTATGACGTAATCCTAATAAATTAGCAACTACCCAATAGGTGCCACTACTTTGTTCACGAAATCCCTCATCAATAATTGAAATATTTCGATCTGTGAGAAAATCAATTAAAGCTTGTCGCAAGACTTCTGGGGGGAGTACAGCCTCTAAAAGCCATTCTGATAACTGTTCTGCCTGTTTATTATTGAGTTGAAATTCTAATAAAACTTGATCAAAAATTTGGTTGATTTGAGGAGCCAGAAAATCATCTTTTCTCGCTAAAACTCGTAAAATTCTGGGTAAAGACTCTCCAATAAAATCGCGTAAAATCCCTGATAAAATCTTAGCTGTTTTTCGTTCTGTATCGGCTTTAACTTGATCTAAAGCTACTCTTAAAAGCCAACTAATAGCGGCTTGCATTCGTTCAGTTTCTAGCAAACGACGCGCTAATTTTTGTAACTCCTCTGGAGTTAATAACGATCCCATAATCGTATCCGCGATTCGTTGTGCTAAACGTTCTTGATTTTTGGGAATTAAACCTGGGGTAAACGGAACTTTTCGACCATAAATTTTTAGGGTTCGGTAAGGACGAAATAACATTTTAATCGCTAAATCATTGGTAAAATAACCAATAATTCCACCGACTATCGGAGGCGTGATTAAAACCCACTGTTCAGCAAAATTTACCATTCTTATTGCAGCAGACCATGAGTTATAGTAGGGAACAGGGAACAGACCCCCCAAACCCCCGTGAACGGGGGCTTAACAGAAAACAGAAAACAGCAAGATTTCAGCGTCTAGGTTTGCTGCATTAGTTTATTGTTTAATTGGCTTTAGTTATAACTAATACTCCCATCATACCGCTTGCAATCGGGTAATGTGTGGCTTGAGAAAATCCCGCTTGCTGGGCTAACATTACTTGTTCACAGCCAATCGGAAATTTATCTAAACTGGGGTTAATATAAGCGTATTCTTCTTTAAAACCGAATTCTTCGGCGGCGGGAACAACAATCTGATCCAAATACCACTGTTGAAAAGTCCGCAGTAGAGAACTGGGAGGACGATGAAAATCTAAAATCGCAGCCGTAGCTCCAGGTTTGAGGACTCGATGTAGTTCTCGCAGACTACTGGGAATATCCACCACATTTCGCAAACCATAGCCCATTGTGGCACAGTCAAAAGTATTATCCTCGAAGGGTAAGGTTAATACATCCGATTCTACCCAAGCGATCGCAGCCGTTGGAATTGTAAACGGTCGAGGTCGATGTGCGGCTATCTCTAATTGACAATCAGAAAAATCTACCCCAAAAACCCGCCCTTGTTCGCCGACTTGTTGCGCCAATAATAGAGCTAAATCTCCACTCCCACAGCATAAATCTAGGGCGGTATCACCCGGTTTAGCACCACTCCAACCCACGGCCATTTTTTTCCAAATCCGGTGCTGTCCCCAACTTAACCCATCATTTAACTGATCGTAGACAGGCGCGATGCGATTAAAAATTTCTTGAATGCGGTTGTGTTCGGTGATCATGTTAAGTCGGGAGGTTAAGGCTTCAGACTGGTGAGCGCCAAGGCGATTTGTTGTACCACTAAATAAACGGTTGTCAAATCATCGGGAGTCATTTGACAAGGCTGCTTCCACTGTACTGATAATAGAGCAATCTGCTGATTCCGATAGATAATCGGAGCATTAATATGGGCTTGAATTCCCGAACTTTGATAGTGAGGCAGAGTCGCCAAAGCGGGATCTGCGGTAATATTAATCGATGCTTGTACAGTTCCCGTTGTCATCGCTTCTTGGACAATCGGATCAGTTGCTAACCAGTTTTCGACAACACCCGTGCGACTATAATCGCCTTTTGTGGGAGTCAGATGATTGTCCTGAATTTGTTGGAGAATGCAAACATCAGCCTGAAACTGTTCTCCCACCGCTTGAGCAATGGTAGCCAGTAAGCTTTCAAGATTAGCGGCGACTTGGGCGGCTTCCATAACCCTTGCTAACAGTTGGGTTTGAGCCTGAGCACGATTTAGTTCTGCGGTGCGTTGGTTTAGGAGTTCATAGGTTTCGGCGGCTCGTTCCACAACGGCTTTGAGTTCATTTGGGTCCCAAGGCTTGGTAATATATTTGTAGACTTGGCCTGAATTAATCGCATCTACCAAGTCTTCAATATCGGTAAACCCCGTAAGAATAATTCGCACGGTATTGGGGAACTGAGGTACAGTTTTGCTGAGAAACTCCGTACCTTTCATTTCTGGCATTCGTTGGTCGGAGATAATCACCGCCACTTCCCCTTCATCTCCCAAAATTTCTAGGGCGCGAACACCGCTTTCAGCCTTAAATACATTAAAATTCCGTCGAAATGTACGGTAGAGCAGATCTAAATTATCTGGCTCATCGTCAACTACCAACATCTTGGGCTTTTTGGGTCGCTGATGATTCATGAGTTGGCGCTTAACACTTTCTAGTAGGGGAATTTCAACTTCCATCTATACCTCCGCGCGGTTGGTACTCCTGTAGTATCCACCCGAAAATTCTGTCAAACATGAGTTGTAAACAGGAAACCCCGCTTCAGACACTGGATCAGGCAAATTAGGGCAATCAGATGCTTCCACTTCCATTCTCTGGAATATAAATGTTGATCCTTAAGGCGAGAGTAATTGAGATAGGAGTAGAAATATTGACATCAATATTTAGTTTATCAGGTTTGTTGTCGAAAATGTCAGTGCAAATCCCCTGCTAAAAGTTTATAGCAGGGGAGGGTGTTCAGGTTAATAACTGAGCCAAAGGAAGCCACCACTAACCAACAGCATGATGATTAACGCGATCCACAGAAAGTGATTATCCTGGGTTTTAACCTCATCGAAATTGATCACAACGGGTGGAGAAGGGGGCTTAGAAACAGACTGAGTGGATGTAACCCCTTTTGTTTGAGAGCGCGAATCTTCCTTTTCATCCAGATGATTCAAGTCAGGAATTTTAACAAATCCCTCTGGATCAATATAGAGTTTGGGCGCTTCTAAGACTTCGCATAAACGACGAGCCTGTTGACGGGTTTCCAGGGTGGGATGACGAATTAACTGTTTACACAGTGCGATCGCTTCCGGCTTTTGGCCAGAGGCTTCGTAGGCTGTAACTAGCCAAATTTGGATCTCTCCACCCAGACGAGAATTCGGTTCTACAGCCTGACGAGCCTGTTCTAAATATTGAACGGACTCTCGATAACGGCCCTGTTCAAAGGCAAACTGACCCGCTTGGTATAAGCTGTGGATAGTGTCTAAGGGTTCTTCAGCCACGGTTTTCCCTATTTAAAACTCATCATAGGTATTTCGAGGCACGCCTTCATCCGAATCGCGTTTAGATCCCAATAGATCTAATTCATACACTCGAATTACAGGTTTTGAACGTTGAGTGCCTGTATTGCGATCTTGCCAATGGTCAAACTTTAACACTCCTTTAATCCCAATTAAACCTCCTTTACGGACATAGTTAGCCGCAACTTCCGCCGTTTTGTCCCAAATTTCTAAGTTAAACCAATCGGGTTCATCTGTTTTTCGAGTCCGACGGTTAACTGCTAAAGTGAAATTGCAGACAACGCTGCCATTTTATTAGAGTCGATAAAAATGTCACCATTCCTACCTCTCGTTCAAAACCGTACATGAAACTTTCGCTTCATACGGCTCCTCAGTGACTTGGCTGGTTAGAGTACCTCTTTATTCGCGTGTCTGATGTCGTGACAGTGCGTGTGTAGTAATTCAAGATTATTGATTTTATTGTTTGCTCGATTTCTGTCAATGTGATGGATTTCAAGCAAGCTATTACTCATGAATCTCAGATTACAGTGGTTACATTTTCCTTCTTGTTTTTTAAGAAGTTTGGATGCCATATTTCTTAGCATTGGATGTTGGCTTAATCTTTGTCCCCAATAAACCAAATCTCCGTTAAAAGGACTTTTTGTGTCTTTTACTTTGATATGGCGGCGAATTTTCATGTTGGAGTGTTTTTCCAGTACATATTTGTTATCGGGGGTGATAAATATCCAGCCTAATCCTCTGTTGACTCCCCAGTATTTTGAGACGGTTTCAGTTTTATTCTGTCCTCGTCCACTTCTGCTGTTAGCCCATCCTCTGAGTTTGGAAAAAATTATGCTGTCGATTTTGTTGAAGGTATTGGCACTGGCTACCGTTGAGTAGTAAGCTGCCCATCCTCGTATTACCGGGTTTAGGGCGTTTATAACTTGCTCTTGGCTTGAGTGATGATTCCTTCTTAGTAAATCGTCAATCTTGTCCAAATGTCTTTGGATAGCTTCTTTACTGGGTTTGATGAGCGTTTTATGTCCTCTCTTTAATTCGGTTCCACCAATTGACCCACTTTGTTTATTACTAACTGGGTATTGCCGAATGTTGAAACCTAGAAAGTCAAATCCCACTTTACCTTCGTATTTTTCAAAAGTGTGAGTGATTCTGGTTTTGCTTTCGGTGAGAGTTAGCCCCATTTCTTTTAACCATTCTTCGATTACTGATTTTGCTTCGAGGATTACATCTAAATCTTCATCCATGATTACAAAATCATCGGCATATCTAACAAAGCTTATATCCCGCTTTTGTTTAGTTTTGCCGACTCTTCGTTTGAATTTACCTTCTAAGGCGTTTTCCATCCCGTGTAGAGCTATATTTGCCAATAATGGCGATATAACGCCTCCTTGGGGAGTTTCTTCAGGGGTTGGAAATAATTTGTCGCCTTTCATTACCCCTGCTTTTAGCCATGCTTTAATTTGCCGTCTAAAAGTGGGTGAGGTGTTCAACTTTTCGAGTAGTTTCTGATGGTTAATTTGGTCAAAACATTTTTCAATATCGGCATCAAGAACATATTTCGGTTTTTGAACGATGCCATTGTATATTGCCGCTATTGCGTCATGTCCTGACCGCCCTGGTCTGAATCCATAAGAGTTAGGCTCAAATTTAGCCTCCCATTCGGGTTCAAGTGCCAGTTTCATTAGGGCTTGTTTCGCTCTATCTGTCATCGTAGGTATTCCCAGAGGTCTTTTTTCCTCTTTGCCTGGTTTTGGAATCCATACCCTTTTAGTGGGGTCGGATTTGTCATTGAAGTGTAACTCTTTGGCTAACCTGATTTTCTGAGGATTACGAAGACGCTTTATCCCATCAATGCCAGGAGTATTTTTACCCTTGTTATCTTGGGTCACTTTTCTGAG
Source organism: Planktothrix serta PCC 8927 (assembly GCF_900010725.2). Lineage (NCBI taxonomy): Bacteria > Bacillati > Cyanobacteriota > Cyanophyceae > Oscillatoriales > Microcoleaceae > Planktothrix > Planktothrix serta. The sequence goes on from NZ_LR734865.1 coordinate 74,759, forward strand.
CGCCAAAACTTTGGCATACCACGAATTAGTCAACAGCCTTTGTAACTTACGGACTGCCTTAACATCACCACGTTCAGAGGCTTGATAGATTCTCTTTTGAAGCTTGAAAACATATCTCTGGACTCTTGCCCAGTTTATTGTTTCCCATTCATACATCGGTTTAAAAACCGTGTTCATGACATTTTTACCTTTACTTGATTTTCTATCTCCAAATCACCGTGATTCCGTCAGCATATCCTTTAGCTTTCCTAAAGGCATTGGCTTCTGAATCAATCTCACTTCTTGGCATCATGCGGCTTGACTGCCTACTCAGGTATTCGACCGCCTGAGAGATTTCCGAGAAGTTATCCCGTTCCTAATTCCTGCTTTACGGCGAGGTTAGAGTCCTGCTATCCACCGGGTTTCTTTGGGAATGCTCTAGGTCAAATTTCGAGTTGCCTAGCCCTTATCCTTGCCTTTTGGCCCAGCCTATTAACATAAGTAGGCTGTTGTCAATAACGATGGTTCGGTCACAGATTCAGTTTCCTTACTCATACTCGTCTCAGCTAGAAGGGATTCCCTGTTAGGTTCAGAGTTACCTCCGTTACGCCCCGCTTCACCAGTTTGATGGTCAGTCTCCCCAGTGGGGGCATTGCTTCGTCTTGCATTTAGACGGTGGGAATTGTTCTCTAAAGATTTGCTAAGTTTGTAACATTTCTTAGAAATCTCACCCACTCAGGAATTAAGTTGTCAAGGTCTTGTATGTTTATACAATTCCTTGCAAGCGTTACACCATCAAGGTTGATGACTTTTACGCTTAACGGGTCGCACCAAAATATTTGACTTCTGGATCTCTGCCAGCACGGCCAACCAACGTAACAATATTTAGACTCATTATTTTGAATGAATAAATAACTAACAATTATAACGGTTGGCTGTTATCAACAGCATCAATCGGTGATCCGGTCTTTGAGCCCACGAACTATGGCTAAAGTCAAGGGAAAAATAGTGATTGCTAATTCAAGCTAGAATCCCATGGGACTAGACGCAAACACCAAAACGTAATAAAATTCACATCGGTTACTCGCTCTTAGGGACACTCCGAAAGGATTCAGTTAACTCGTTATAGGGAAAGAACCGTCTTAATATTCTTCGTCTAACATTTGGGTTAATGGGGGAATATGTCAAACATCTATCAGATTAAGTTAAAAATTGTCGCAGATTGGGGGCGTAAACAATAGTGGGTCTTTTTAGTCGTTTTTCCTTATCGCGGGACATGGGTATTG